>CAKUSI010000104.1 GCA_934678955.1 uncultured Austwickia sp.
CCACGGACGCTCCGTACGACCCGCCGAACAGGATCGCGTGCACGAGCAGCGGCGTCAGTTGGTACCAGGCGATGCGTCCGCGCCAGCCGTCGGCGAGGGGGCGCACTTCCTCGTAGGCCGCCCAGCAGGCCACCCCGAAGCCGCCGAAGAGGTGCATCATCGCCACGTCGACCTCGCGGTGCGCCCAGTGGCAGGCGGGGTCGATGAGCCAGTTCCGACCGCGCGCGTCGACCAGCCGGTTGCCGGCCCAGAGGTCACCGTGCACGAGCGCGGGTGGCTCCGCGGGCCCGCACAACTCGTCGAGTCGCCTCGCGCAGCGGCGCAGCAGGTCCCGCGCGGCCGGGTCCACGGCTCCGTGCGCGATCGCACGTTCGGTGAGCGGCTCCAGGCGGCGGGTGAGCAGGAACTCGGGCCAGCGACCGGCCGCGGATTGGTCGACCGGCACCGATCCCAGGTAGCCGCGCGGATCGCCGTCGATCGTCCCGAACGCGGGTCCGGCCTCGGCGTGCAGCTGCGCCAGGCCTCGCCCGAGATCTTCGTCGACGCCGGCGCCGCCCGCTCGGGCCGACCGCTCGATCCACTCCAGCACGAGGGCGTGCTCGCTGACCGCGAGCACGTCCGGCACGCCCAGGGTCGCGGGCGCATGGGCGCTCAAGGCTCCCAACCCCGCCGCCTCGCGGGGGAACATGCCCGGCTGCGGACGGGGGTGCGTCTTCAGGAAGCGCGGGCCGCCGTCGCAGTCCAGACGGTAGGCCTGCGCGATGTCGCCGCCGGTCACCCTGGTCGCCGACCGGACTCCCAGCCCTTCCAGGAGGGGCAAAGCCTGCGACGGCAGAGCGGATAGACCCTCCGGAAGCGTCACGATCCGGCCGGGTGCTCGCCGACCACCTGCACCGCGCCGCCCTCCACGCCCTTGGCGCCACGGGTCACCGCGTGGCGCGGATCCACCCGGTAGGCGGACTCCTGCGACACCTCACCCAGCACCCAAGCATCCAGGCCCTCGGCGGCCAGCAGCGCACGTACGTCCTGCGCCGCGTCGGGCCCGACGAGCGCCACGAACCCCACCCCTTGGTTCAGGGTGGCCTCAACGTCGTCCTGCGGAACCCGGCCCAGCCGTTGGATCAGGCCGAACACCGGCGGGGGTGTCCAGCTGGACCGGTCGACGCGGGCGATGAGCCCGGCGGGCAGCACGCGGGCCAGGTTGGCCGCGAGGCCGCCGCCGGTCACGTGCGAGAGGGCGTGCACCGCGCCGGGACGCGCCCGCAGCACCGCCAGGAGCTGGGCGGCATACACGTGCGTCGGCGTCAGCAACTCCTCGCCCAGCGTGCGGCCCAGCTCGTCCACGTGCCGCTCATACATCCAGCCCGCCGCGGCGACCACGCGCCGCACCAGCGAGTACCCGTTGCTGTGCAGCCCCGAGGAGGGGATGCCGAGGACCACGTCCCCGGCGGCCACCCGAGCCGGCCCGAGGAGCTCGTCGCGCTCGACGACGCCGGTGGCCGCGCCGGCCACGTCGTATTCGTCGGCGCCCAGCAGCCCGGGATGCTCCGCGGTCTCCCCGCCGACGAGGGCACAGCCCGCCGCCTGGCAGGCCGCGGCGATCCCGCCCACGATGGCGGCGATCCGCTCGGGGACGAGCCGGCCGCAGGCGATGTAGTCGGTGAGGAAGAGCGGTTCGGCGCCGCACACCACGATGTCGTCGACGACCATCCCGACGAGGTCGAACCCGATCGTGTCGTGCACGTCCAGCGCCTGCGCGATCGCGACCTTCGTGCCGACCCCGTCGGTCGAGGTGGCGAGCACCGGCCGGGACATCCGCGCGATCGCCGAGGCGTCGAAGAGGCCGGCGAACCCACCGAGCCCCGACAGCACCTCGGGGCGCTGCGCCCGCGCCACCGACGACTTCATCAGCGCGACCGCACGGTCGCCCGCAGCCACGTCGACACCGGCGGAGGCGTAGGTGATCGGAGAAGGCGCCTGCGCGGACCCGGCGTTCACTGGGCTCCCCCGGCGACCGTGGACTCCAGGAGGCTCTTGCCCAGCTCGTCCGCCTCCGGCAGCGCCATCGGATATACCCCCGTGAAGCACGCCGTGCACAGGTCGTCGGCGCGCTGCCCGGTCGCCTCCACCATCGCCGCCTCGCTGATGTAGCCCAGCGAGTCCGCGCCGATGCTGCGCCGCACCTCGTCCACGCCCAGGCCGGTCGCGATCAGCTCCGCCCGGGTGGCGAAGTCGATCCCGAAGAAGCAGGGCCAGCGCACCGGCGGCGAGCTGATCCGCACGTGCACCTCGGCGGCGCCCGCCTCCCGGAGCATCCGCACGAGAGCACGTTGCGTGTTGCCGCGCACGATCGAGTCGTCCACGACCACCAGCCGCTTGCCGCGGATGACCTCGCGCAGGGGGTTCAGCTTCAGCCGGATGCCCAGCTGGCGGATCGTCTGCGAGGGGGAGATGAACGTGCGGCCCACGTACGCGTTCTTGACCAGCCCCGAGCCGTACGGGATGCCGGAGGCCTCCGCATACCCGATCGCGGCGGGCACCCCGGAATCAGGCGTCGCCATCACCATGTCGGCCTCGACGGGGTGCTCACGCGCCAGGCGCCGCCCCATCTCCACCCGGGCGGAGTAGATGCCCTGGCCGCTGATCGTGGTGTCGGGGCGGGCCAAATAGACGTACTCGAAGACGCACCCCTTGCGTCGCGCCGGCGCGAACCTGCTGGACCGTAGGCCGTCCTCGTCGATCGCCACCATCTCTCCCGGCTCGATCTCCCGCACGAAGCTGGCGCCGACGATGTCCAGCGCGGCGGTCTCGCTCGCCACGACCCAGCCGCGCTCCAGGCGGCCGAGGACGAGCGGTCGGATGCCGTGCGGGTCGCGGGCGGCGTAGAGCGTGTGTTCGTCCATGAAGACGAAGCAGTATGCGCCCTGCAGCGTCGGCAGGATGTCCAGCGCGCGCCGCTCCAGCTCGTGACGGTCGGTGATGTCGCCCTCGCAGAGCATCGCCATGACCAGCGCCGTGTCGGTCGTGTTGCCTCGGCCGACCTCGCTGTGTCGGTTGCAGGGGCCGGCCAGGACCCGGCGGCTGAGCTCCGCGGAGTTGACGAGGTTGCCGTTGTGGCACAACGCGACCGACGAGTGCTCGGTCTCCCCGAGGGTGGGCTGGGCGTTCTCCCACGTGGACGCGCCGGTCGTCGAATAGCGCGTGTGCCCGATCGCCAGGTGGCC
Source organism: uncultured Austwickia sp. (assembly GCA_934678955.1). The sequence goes on from CAKUSI010000104.1 coordinate 3,225, forward strand.
GCGCAGCTGCGTCAGCGCGGTCTCGTTGAAGACCTGGCTGACCAGCCCCATGTCCTTGTAGACCAGCACCCGGGTCCCGTCGCTGGCCGCGATCCCGGCCGATTCCTGACCCCGGTGCTGGAGCGCGTAGAGCCCGAAATAGGTGAGTTTGGCGACCTCTTCACCGGGGGCCCAGACCCCGAAGACCCCGCACGCATCCTGGGGGCCCTTGTCGCCCGGGAGAAGGTCGTGGTTGAGCAGTCCGTCACCGCGTGGCACCGGGCCAGTCTCCCACGCGCAGGCGCGCTCAGCCCCGGCGGTCCCAGAGCCGCTCGAGCACGACGGCCGCGATGGCGCCGAGACCGATCCCCAGGATGATGCCGACCGTCACCAGGTAACCGAGTGTCGAGCCCGCCTGGTACGGCGCGACGCACCCCGAATCCGTCGGGCTGCAGCGGCTATCCGGGCCCACGACGTCCACGACGATCCCCAGCACAGCGCCGAGGAGGGCCCCCGTGATCAGGAAGGCGGGGATGTGCGGCGTGCGGCGGACCCGACGGCGCGTGACCCCGGGGGTCTGGTGCGTGACGTCGCGAGGGACGGAGGGGTCGGCGGGCACCGGCCAAGCCTAACGAGCGGGCAGCCGAGGCAGCCCGTCAGGCCAGGGGGAGGTAGGCGACCAGGTCGGCGCGTCGACCGCTCGCGTGGAGCGCCCCGGAGTCGAGCGCCTCGGACCAGCCGAGCCTGCCGGTCGCCAGGGCCAGCCAGGTCGCGGCGTCGGTCTCGATGACGTTGGGTGGGGTCCCCCGGGTGTGCCGCGGTCCGCTGACGCACTGCACCACCCCGAACGGCGGCACGCGCACCTCGACCGAGCGGCCGGGGGCGCGCTCGCCCAGCTCCTCCAGCGTGAACCGCACGGCCGCCGCCACTGTCTGCCGATCCGCGGCAGGCCCTGCGTCCCGCCAGCGGGACACCGCCTCCAGACCGGTATCCGGGTCGATGCGTCGGCGGGGTGGCATCCCCCCATGCTGCCGCACGACCGGCGCGCGGCGTCATACCGATCTCGCCTCCCCGGCCTGCCCGCGCTGCGGCCTTCGTCGCGCGGGAGCGCCCCGACGGCGGTGGGAGCATGGGGGCATGAAGGCGACCATCCTGCACGGCCCGTACGACGTCCGGTGCGAGAACGTGGACGACCCGGAGATCCTGACCCCCCGGGACGCGATCGTCCGGGTCGTCGCGGCCTGCGTGTGCGGCTCGGACTTGTGGAGTTACCGGGGCCTCAACGAGTTCACGACCGCCACGGCGATCGGCCACGAGCTCGTAGGCGTGGTCGAGGAGGTCGGCCCGCAGGTCCGCAGCCTGAAGCCCGGGGACTTCGTCATCAGCCCGTTCACGATCAGCGACAACACCTGCCCGCACTGCCGCGCGGGCGTACAGACGGCCTGCCGGCACCTCGCCTACTTCGGCGGGAAGGACTCCGACGGGCTGCCGGTGGGCGGCGCCCAGGCGGAGTTCGTACGCATTCCCCTCGCCGACGGGACGCTGGTCGCCCTCCGCGAGCACCCGGACGAGGCGATGATTCCCGCGCTGCTCGCCCTCGCCGACGTGATGGCGACGGGCTGGCACGCGGCGATCAGCGCCGGGGTGGCCGAGGGCGACACGGTGGTGGTCGTCGGCGACGGCGCGGTCGGGCTGCTCGGCGTACTCTCCGCGGCGCGTTTGGGCGCCGAGCGCATCGTGGCGATGTCCCGACACCCCGATCGGCAGGCGGTGGCGCGCCGGTACGGCGCCACCGACGTGATCACGCAGCGCGGGGCGGAGGGCGTCGCGCGCGTCCTCGAGTTGACCGACGGCGTGGGCGCCGAAGCGGTCCTGGAGTGCGTCGGCACGGCGGAGTCGATGGACCAGGCGGTCGGTTGCGCTCGCGCCGGAGCGACCGTCGGCTTCGTCGGGGTCCCGCACGGCGCCCTCCCCCCGATCGAGCCGATGTTCCGGCGCAACGTGGGCCTTGCCGGAGGGATGGCGCCCGTGCGGGCCTACCTGCCGCGCCTGCGGGACGATGTGCTGGCGGGGGTACTGGACCCCGGCCCGGTGTTCGACCTGGAGCTGCCGCTCGATCGAGTCACCGACGGCTACGCGGCCATGGACACCCGCTCGGCCATCAAGTCCCTGCTGCGGCCGTGAACCACGGCCTGCCGGTCACGACCGGCCCATCCCCCACAACCGGCGGCTTCGCCGCGACCGGTGCGCCGCGCGAGGGCGTCCAGTCGGCGAGCCACTGGGGCATCTACCGGCTCGACACCGACGGCGCCGAGATCACCCAGGTCACGCCCTGGGGGAGGGACGCCCACCCCTCGCCGCTGCTGGGCAACCTGCCCGGGTCGGTCACCCACCCCGCGCGGGTCGCCGCCCCCGCGGTCCGCCGCGGGTGGTGGGAGGACGGCCCCGGCCCGAGCGCGCACCGCGGCACGGCGAAGCCCGGCGGGGAAGGACCGGGCGACTTCGTCACGCTCGGGTGGGACGAGGTGCTCGACCGGCTGGCCGCGGAGCTGCGCCGGGTGCTGGAGCAGCACGGTCCGGAGGCGATCTTCGGGGGCTCGTACGGGTGGGGCTCCGCGGGCAAGTTCCACCACGCGCCCTCCCAGGCGCGGCGCTTCCTGAACACCCTGGGGGGCTGCGCGTCCAGCGTCTCGTCCTACTCCACGGGCGTGCTCGACGTGCTCCTCCCCCGCATCGCCTGCCCGGAGGCGGAAGCGTCCGGACACGCCACCACGTACGTCGAGATCGTCGAGCACACGAATCTCTGGCTGGCGTTCGGCGGGATACCCGTGAAGAACACCGGCGTCATGCACGGCGGGAGTGGAGACCACCCGGCCGCCGGCGCACTCGGCCGCTTCCTCGCCCGTGGCGGCCGACTGGTCGGCGTGACCCCGCTCGCCGACGACCTGCCGGCAGTTCCGCGCGGCGGGCGGGGGCGAGTGGAGCAGGTCTCCATCCGCCCAGGGACGGATACGGCACTGCTGCTGGCGCTGTGCACGACGCTGATCTCGCGTGGCTTGCATGACTCCGACTTCCTCGCCACCCATACGGTCGGCTACGACGCGCTCGCGGCCTACCTGCTGGGAGAGGTCGACGGGAGACCCAAGGACGCCGCCTGGGCCTCGCCGATCTGCGAACTGCCGCCGGACGCGATCGAGCGCCTGGCCGCGGACCTCGCGGAGTGCCGCTCGCTGGTCACTGCCACCTGGTCGCTGCAGCGGCAGCGGCACGGCGAGCAGGCGGTGTGGTCCGTGGTGGCGCTCGCGGCGCTGCTCGGCCAGATCGGGTTGCCCGGCGGCGGCTTCGGTTTCGGCTACGGATCGATGAACGCCCCCGGCCTGGCCGCCACCCCGTTCCGTCTCCCCGCCCTGCCGCTGGGTGCCAACCCGGTCGGGACCCGCATCCCGGTGGCTGCCATCTGCGAGTTGCTCCTGCACCTCGGGGCGGACCTGGACTTCGACGGCGCCAGCGTGCGGCTGCCGGACATCCGGTGCGTCTACTGGGCCGGCGGCAACCCGTTCCACCATCACCAGGACCTGAACCGTCTGCGTCGGGCCCTCGCCCGCCCGGACACCGTGGTGGTCCACGACCCGTACTGGACCCCGATGGCCCGGCACGCCGACATCGTGATTCCCTCCACGACGGCCGCCGAACGCGACGACCTGGCCGGAAGCCGACACGGCGCCGCGCTGGTCGCCATGCGCGCCGCGGTGCCGCCGCACGCGCAGGCCCGGGACGACTACGACACGTTCGCGGCGCTCGCCACCCGGCTCGGCACCGCCGCCGAGTTCACCTGCGGGCGCACGTCGGCGCAGTGGATCCGGCACTTGTACGAGGAGTGGCGCGACGACCTGGCCCACGGTCGGATCACCCCGGGGCGGGCGCGGCTGCACGCCCCCTCCTACGAGGAGTTCGTGGCCCGCGGCGTCCTGGAGCTGCCCAGCGCCGACCCACCCACGCTGCTGGCCGCCTTCCGGGCCGACCCGGCCGGGTCCCCGCTGCACACGCCCAGCGGCCGGATCGAGCTCGCCTCCGCGGCGATCGGGGCGCTGGGGCTGCCCGACTGTCCGGGGCACCCGACGTGGCTCCCGCCGACGCAATGGGACGACGCGGAGGCATACCCGCTGCACTTGATCGCGAACCAACCGCGCGCGCGACTGCACGGGCAGCTCGACCATGGCGCCGCGAGCCAGGCCACCAAGGTGGCCGGCCGGGAGCCCATCCGGCTCCACCCGGGGGACGCCGCGTCGCGCGGCATCGCCGCGGGCGATGTCGTCCGGGTGACCTCCCCGCGCGGCGCGCTGCTCGCCGGGGCGGTCCTGGACGAGGCCGTCCGTCAGGGTGTCGTGCATCTCGCGACCGGAGCGTGGTACGACCCGCTCGACCCGCCGCCCGTCTCTCCGGACGGTGCGGGCCCCGACCCGCACGCGCCCGGCTCCCTATGCGTCCACGGCAACCCGAACGTCCTCACCGCCGACGAACGCAGCTCGCGGTTGGCCCAGGGGTCCGCGGGCGGCTACGCGATGGTGCAGGTCGAACGCTTCGAGGGCTCGGTCCCGCCCGTCCGCACGTTCGACCCGCCCCCATGACCGGTCGTGACCGCGGTCGAGGCGCGCCCGCCGCAGCAGAGGCGGCGCGCCTCGATCGGGACGCCCAGGGTGGCGTCACGGTGTGGCGGGACGGGTTTCCGCAGTCCTACGTCCACCTCGACGATCCCGAGTTCCTTGCCTTCGAGTACGTCGCCCAGATGGCGCTCGCGCTCGACGCCCTCGCCCCGCCCGGGCCGCTGCGTGTCACGCACGTCGGGGGCGCGGGGCTCACGCTCCCGCGGTACGTGGCCCAGACGCGGCCCGGCTCCCCCCAGATCGTGCTGGAACCCGACTCCGCGTTGACTGCGCTGGTCCGGCGCGAGCTCCCCCTGCCGCGACGGCACCGGATCCGGGTGCGCGACCAGGACGGCCTCACGGGCATGAGACTGCTTGCCGATGCGAGCGCCGACGCCGTGTTGCTCGACGCCTACGACGCCGGCCGGCTGCCGGCGTCCCTGGCGGGCCAGGAGTTCCTTGCGGAGGTGGCTCGCGTCCTGGCCCCGCGGGGCCTGCTTGTGGCGAATCTGGCCGACGAGCCGGGGATGGCCTACGTCGCCCGGTGCCTCGCGACCGCCTCCGCCGCGGGCCTGGCGTCCGTCCTGGTGGGTCTGCACGAGGTGCTCAAGGGACGCCGGTACGGCAACGTCGTGCTGGTCGCGGCGCCCCGGGCGCACGCGCAGGTGCTCGACGAGGGCGCCCTCCGCCGCGCCGCGGTCCGCTGTCCGTTCCCCACCGGGGTGCGCGGCAGGGCGGAGGCGGACCGCCTCGGGGCGGGTTCCCGCCCGTTCGGCCCGGGCGAAACGGTGCCCTCGCCGACTCCCCCGCCGGTGGACGGCTGGCGCGTCACCTGATGCACCGTCGCGCGGTGAGGGCCAGAAGGCGGTGAGGGCCAGAAGATGGCCGTCAGGAGGCGAGCACCGACCGCCCGGTCACCAGCACCGGTTGGCGCACCGCCAGCGGCAGCACGATCCGGAACGTCGTCCCTCCACCCGGTCGGCGCTCGGCCGCGATGCTTCCGCCGTGCCGGTGCACCACCTGCCGGCAGATGGCCAGGCCCAGCCCCGAGCCGGGGTAGGCGCGCGCGTGCTCGGGCGCCCGATGGAACGGCTCGAACAACGCGGTCTCCTGGCCGGCCGGCAGCCCGATGCCGCGATCCTGCACGAGCACGCACACTCGCTCCTCGCCGGTGTCGAAGGCGACCACGTCCACGCGGGCGGGGGCGGCGCCGCTGCGATACTTGGCGGCGTTGCTCAGCAGGTTGTCGAAGAGCCGGGCCAACAGCCGCGGGTCCGCCTGGACGCACACGTCCGCGTCGACGCGCAGATCCAGCGCCGGCGCCCCCGCGTCGCCCGCGAGGTCTGCCGCCACCTCCCGGACGAAGTCGTCCAGGTAGAGCGGTCGCGGGTCGATCTCGCCGTCACTCGCGAGAGTGAACTCGCTGATGTCCCGCAGCAGCGCGCTCGCCCGGTCCTGGGAGCGCACCACCGCGTCCAGCGCGAGGCGGGCCTCGTCCGTCTGCCCCTCGCCCAGGGCGCTGGCGGCCAACTCGGAGGACAACGCGATCCCGGCAAGCGGGTTGCGCAGGTCGTGGGCCACCGCGCGGGCGAAGTAGCGCAGGCCCTCCGTGCGCAGCCGTTCCTCCGTCACATCCCGGAGGCAGAGCACCGCGCCGGTGCCCTCTTCCAGCGCCAGGGGATAGGCGCGAAGCGCCACGACCGCCCCGGGACCGCCGGTCCGGGCGGGGAACTGCAGATCGGCCGCGACGCTACCCCGGCAGTCCCCCGCCAGCACGGCCGACGCAGGGGCGGACTCCCGTCCGCACGGCACCATCGCGACGAGGTCCTCCAGCGGCAGCGCGACGCGCTCGGCGATCCCCTGGGCCGCGGCGTTGGCCAGGAGCACCCGACCGTGGGGGTCGATCGTCACGAGGGCCTCGTCCGCGGTGCCGATGACCCCGGTGAGAAGCTCCGCGTGGTCCCGCGCCCGGCGCCCCTGCTCCTGGGTCTGCTCCAGAAGCCGCAGGCGTTCCCGGCGGTCGTGGACCACCGCCATCGCAATCCCGACGAGCACGACCGCGAACGCGTTGAGCGTCAGCGACCGACCCGCGGCCTGCCCGAGCGTGCCGGCCATCCCCGCGCCGCCCCCGACCTCGCCGAATGCCCCGGCACCGACCGCGGCGAGCGCGGGCGCTGCCCAGAGGGTCTGTCCCGCGAGGAGGATCGAGGTCAGGATGGCGGTGCCGCGGATCGTGCACGTCGACGCGACCCACAACGCCAGGGGCACCAGCAAGTACTGACGCTCCCCTGCCGATCCGACCGCCAGCAGCGCGAGCACGGCGCCGAGGGCGATCCCCGCCCGGGTCGCTGCGCTTGCCGGGGGCAGTCCACCCCTGTCGCGTTCGGCGATGGCGCGCCCCAGGACCAGCGCGCAGAACGCGGCCGCCGCGCCGCGCACCAGCCACGCCAGGACCACCTCCGGCGGCGAGGCCGCGCCCGCGGGGGCTCCGCCGGAGATCGCGGCGGAGCCCGGCACGGTGTCCATGACGCCTGCGGTCACCGAGACGCCCGTGGTCACGAGGTCCCCCGCGAGCTCGTACGCGCGCACCGCGGTCGCGGCGGCAGCGCCGACCAGAGCGGCGAGCCCGACCCGGAAGAGCCCGGCCACGCTGCCCGCCGCGCCGCTGGGTCGCGCCCACGCCCGTGCGCAGAAGGCGGTGACGACGCCCTGGACAGCGAAGCCGGCCCCCTCCGCCAGGGCCTGCACCAAGGCCAGCGCATCGGGCTGGTGGCCTGCACGCAGAGCGAGCGCCGACTCGAAGAGGGCCAGCGCCAAGGGCCCACACACCAGGACGCCGACCGCGACTCGCGCCCTGACCTCCCTCCACCAGCGCGTACGAGCGACCAGGGCGGCACACCACCACGCGGCCACCCCCGCCGCCGGGAGCACCAGCTCGAAGCCGACGCCCTGAGCGGCGGAGCGCCGGCCCATCAGCAGGGCCACCACGTAGAACGCGGTGAACACGAGGGTCGAGGCGGCCGAGGGCCCCGACGCCACTGGGCCGGGGGCCCGCGGCGGCAGGCCGACGCGCAGCCCGTCGTGCTTCCCGGTGTGCCGGCCGCCGCGCGGAAGAGTGCGACGCCAGGAGGCGCGTGACCACACGGGTGGCAGGGATTGCGTCAGACTCATGGTCATCAGGGCGTCCTTGTCCGAAGGGGTTCACCACCCCATCGGCAAAGCAAATCCCATAAGTGGTTTCCGAACTGGCAATCACCAGCTTTCGGATGCCCAGCTTCACCGCCGCCTCGATGACGTTGTAGGTGCCAATGGTATTGACGCGAAACGTCTCATTGTCCGGCGCAATCAATATCCGTGCAATCGCGGCAAAATGCACCACCGCATCAAAACGCGGCACGCCCGTGCCCGGCTCCAATTC
>CAKUSI010000105.1 GCA_934678955.1 uncultured Austwickia sp.
GTCATGACTCGACCCTAACGCCTCCAACCCCCTCAAACAAGTGTTCGAGACCAAGATTCTCGAAATGCTGAAAACGCCTGCAAGACAGCTATTCTCGAGGACAATTGGAATGACCCTCATAGAACTCGCCCGAATCCTATCAACGACCACCGACAACGCTTCCTGTCACTTCTTATGTCCACCTCGAGCGCTTATGTCTCCAGGAGATCACTCCTGCCATGTCCGGATCGTGCAAAGGCCCGCCCGAGCCTCGGCTCGGGCGGGCCCTGCCCCTTCGCTCCACTCAAGGACGCAGGTAGAGGTGAAGAGGTGTCGCTCAGCGTGCTGCCACGCCGTCGCCTACTTCACGATCGCGCCGGTCTCGGCGTTCACGCGTACAGGACGTGGCGCGACGACCCGGGCCTCGCCCCGGCCGCCTTCGCTGGTTTCGAGGCCTGCGCCTCGTCCAGGAGATCCGCCTATCACCTGAGGCTTCTCATGGATCAACCCCTCCTCACACCACTGAAAGGTCGCGTGGCGAGCCTCGCACGTCAGGCGGCGGCCCTCGCAGAGTGGACAACGAACCTGATCTCGCAGGCTCCGGAGGCAGGGCAAAGGCGAGCGGGGCAGAAGGCGACGGGGCAGGCGGACGGGGGACAGAAGCAAGCAGACATGGAACTACGAGCCCGCGTCGACGTCCTCTTCGGCGCTGCTGACGATCTCTTCGACGCAGCCAGCGCCCACTTGCGGCCGCCCCCGCGACTGCCGCGCACGCCGACGGGCCGCCGCATCTGCCGTGGCGCCCACCTCATCGGCGCTTCGCTGCGCGGCTGGGACCTGACCGGCGTCGATCTGCGCTCCGCCACCCTCATCGCGGCCGATCTCCGCGACGCCAACCTCACCCTGACCGACGTCCTCGGAGCCGATCTCCGCGACGCGCGTCTGCACGGCGCCGACCTCTGCCAGACGCTGTTCCTCTCTCAACCTCAGGTGAGTGCGGCCCAGGGCGACACCAGAACCCGACTCCCCGGGCATCTGTCCCTCCCGGCGCACTGGCGTTGACCGGACGCGACCGGCTGATCCGGTCGCCCCGAGGGTCCGTGTCCCCCGCCCGGCTCGCCCGTGCGACGCTAGATGAGTCACATTCCCGACCCTCGAGGTGCTCGGTGCTCATCTCCCGGTTCCAACCGCTGACCCCGCGCTGACGCCCGGGCGGGCCGCCCCACACAGGGGCCCTCCCCGCCCCGGCTCGGCGCCACGACGCCGAACCACCGGGAGATGAAGTGACTACCCCAACCGACGTATCCGTCGTCCTCAACGACGTCAGTTTCGCGTGGCCGGACGGCTCGCCGCTGCTGACGCACGTCACGGCCGCGTTCGGCTCAGGCCGCACGGGCCTGGTCGGCGCCAACGGGAGCGGCAAGACGACGCTCCTACGCCTGATCCGAAGCGACCTCACCCCCAGCGCCGGCACGATCACCACCTCCGGCCGAGTCGCCTACCTGCCGCAGCACGTCACACGGGACGCCGATGCCACGGTGGCCGACCTGCTCGGGATCCGCGCGACGCTCGACGCCCTGCGCGCCATCGAAGGCGGCTCCGTCGACGAGGCCCATTTCGAGGCGGTCGGCGATGACTGGGACATCGAGGCGCGCGCTGCCGAACTGCTGCACTCCGCAGGCGTCGGCGGACTCGGCGCGGACCTTGACCGGCGCGTCGACGCCATGTCCGGCGGCGAGACCGTGCTGGTGGCCATCGCTGGCCAACGCCTCAGCGGGGCTCCGGTGGTCCTGCTGGACGAACCGACGAACAACCTCGACCGGCGGGCCCGGGCCGCGGTCGCCACCCTGGTCCGCGGCTGGCCCGGCGCCCTCATCGTGGTCAGTCACGACGTCGAACTGCTCGACCTCATGGACGAGACCGCGGAGCTGTATGACGCCGCACTGTCGGTGTGTGGCGGCGGCTACACGACATACCGGGAGGTCCTGGCGGCCCAACAGGACGCGGCGCGGCGCGCGCTGCGGGACGCCGAGTCGGCGCTCAAGACCGAGCGTCGGCAGCGCACCGAGGCCGAGACCAAGCTGGCCCGGCGGGCGCGGTACGCGAGGACCGATTACGAGAACAAGCGCCGGCCGCGCGCGGTGATGAAGCTGAAGGCGCGCGAGGCGCAGGTGTCGGCAGGCAAAGCGCGCACCGAGGTCGAGGCCAAAGTCGACGAGGCCACGGCCGCCGTGGACGAGCGGGCATCCAAAGTACGCCGGCAGGCCAGGATCCGGATCGAGCTTCCGGATCCCGACGTGCCCGCCTCCCGCCGGCTGGCCGAGTTCGTGGACCCGACCGACCCCGACCATCGGTACGTGATCGCCGGCCCGGAACGGGTCGCGCTCGTCGGGCCGAACGGCTCCGGCAAGACCCGGCTCGTCGACCAGCTGGTCCACCCGCGCGGCGACGCATCGACCGCTGACGAGTCGGACGAGAGCACCGGAGGCGCCGGTTGGCCGCGGGCCATCGCACACACCCACCGGATCGGATACCTGCCACAACGGATCGACGGCCTCGACCCGAGCGCGTCCCTGCTCGACACCGTACGGACCTCCGCGCCCACCTCCACCCCCCAGGAGGTACGCGCCGGTTTGGCGCGGTTCCTGTTCCGGGGCACCCAGGTGGATCGGACCGTCGGGCAGCTCTCCGGCGGAGAGCGATTCCGGGTCGCGCTGGCCGCGATCCTTTTGGCGGCCCCACCGCCGCAGCTGATCGTGCTCGACGAACCGACGAACAGCCTGGACCTGACCAGCGTGGACGAGCTCGTCGACGCCCTGTCCGCCTATCTCGGCGGGCTGATCGTTGTGAGCCACGACGAGGCGTTCCTGGCGCGGCTCCACATCACCCGCCGGTTCGAGCTCGACTCGGCGGGGAGGCTCAAGGACGTCGGGGCACCGGGCTGAACGTCACCGACCCGTGAGCCGGCAGCACCCGCACCGCTACGGGGTTGTCACCGTGGCGGTGTATTGATGGCCGTGTATTCGTGGCCTTGTATTCATTGCGGTGGACGCACCATCTCGACGCACCACCCGTCGGGCGGAACACTGGTGACGCACGACCCGAAGCACCTCGGAGGGAGAGCGGAATGACCACGACTCAGGGACTGCCCTGCTGGTACGAGTTGTCCACGTCGCAGCTGGAGCCCGCGACCGAGTTCTACGGCTCGGTCCTCGGCTGGACCTTCCAGGACGCCGGCGTGGAGGGGATGCCCTACACACTCGCCTCCGCGGCCGATGACGGCATGGTCGCGGGCGTCACAGACCTCGCCGCCCAGCCGGAGGGTACGCCGCCGAACTGGCTAATCTACTTCGGGTGCGACGACTGCGATGCCACCGCCGCCGCCGTGGGCCAGGCGGGCGGCGCCACCTTCATGGAGCCGACCGACATCCCCGACACGGGCCGCATCGCCGTCTGCGCGGATCCCCAGGGCGCCGTCTTCGGCATCCTGCAGCCGGAGCCCATGGGCGACGAGACGCAGGCCCCCGCCCCGTTCGACCAAGAGGCCGTCGGCCACGGCGGCTGGCACGAGCTGATGACCACCGACCCAGTGGCCGCGTTCGACTTCTACGCCGCACTGTTCGGCTGGACCAAGGGCGAGGGCCTGGACATGGGCGAGATGGGCACGTACCAGCTCTTTCAGCATGACGGAGGCGAAATCGGCGGCATCATGGCGCTGGGCGACGCACCGGTGCCGGCCTGGCTGCCGTACTTCGGGGTGTCGAGCATCGACGCCGGGGTCGATCGCCTTCGGGCTGGCGGAGGGACCCTCCACCACGGCCCCGCCGAGGTCCCGGGCGGCGGGTTCATCGCGGTCGCTCAGGATCCGCAGGGCGCCTGGTTCGCGCTCCTCGGGCCAGGGTCCAGCTGACCGACCCAGGCGGCTTCCTCCCGGGACAGCGCTCCTGGGGGCCAGGACGCAGCTGACCGACCCAGGCGGCTTCCTCCCGGGACAGCGCTCATGGGGCCGAGGTCCCATCTGATCCGTCGCCGAGCGATTTCCTCTCGGGCCACGGGGACTACGCGTGCCGCCATACCTTGACCGAGGAGAACACGAGGAGCGCCCCCAACAGGGGAACGAGCACGGCTTCTGGCGCCCACCGGAGGAGTAACCCCCCGACCAGCACCCCCGCGACGGAGCCGGCCGCCGCCCAGGCCAAGAACTTCCGATGAGCCGCCAACACGGCGAAGGACTGGTCCTGGCTGTACCGCGCGAACGCCACCAGCATGGTGGGGAGCGACACCACCAGCGCGAGGCTGCCGGCGACCTTGATATCGGTCCCGAACAGCAACACGATCGTGGGGATCAGCAGCTCCCCGCCTGCCACCCCCATCAAGGCGGCTACCACGCCGATCCCGATGCCGGCCAGGGCCCCGGCGACCCATTGCGCCACTCCGGTGACCTCCACCGGGCGCACCTGTCCCAGGTGCGTGGCGAGCAGCACCACGGCGATGAACGCCAAGAGCACGGCTAGGACCCGGTAGAGCGTCCGGGTCCGCATCCGGGTCGCCCACGTGGCACCGAGCCACGCTCCTAGCAGGCTGCCCGCGAGCAGATTCGCCGCCACGAAGGCGTGCTCGAGCACGGCCTCCGGGGGCACCGCCACGAACCGCGCGGGGAGGGCGGAGAGCACCACGACCAGGCTCAGGGCCTTGTTCACGACGACCGCTTGGAGCGCCACGAACCCGAACAGGCCGATGAGCAGCGGGAGCCGGAACTCGGCGCCGCCGAGGCCGATCATTCCCCCGAGCACGCCGACGGCCGCCGACGCGGCGAATGCCCACTGCGGCGACATACGTCTCTCGCGCGCACGCGCCGAGGATCCCGGAGCGGCTGGCACCAGGCCACCGTACAGACCGGGCGGAGCAACAATCCCGCGAGCAACAATCCCGCGAGCAGCATTCGGGCGATCGAGACAACCGCGACCAGTACAACTGCGACCAAGCCAACCGCGGGGTTCGCCGCGAGGGGCCCGCGTTCCCAGATGAGAGCACTCTCATGGCGCGTTCATCCCCGTGCCACGTGGGCTGCCTAACTTCTTGAATGTCCAGCCCCACCCGGGTCTGGCTGATTCTCAAGGAGGTTCCCATGCGTCTCACCCGTGTGCGTCTCACCCCCGTGATCGTCGCCGCCGCCATGGCCGGCACCGGCATGATCGCCGTCGCGCCCGCCGCCCACGCCGACGAGCGTGTGTGCCGCGGCACCATCAACGCTGTCACCGTCGACAACCTCAGGGTGCCGAGCGGCGCCAGCTGCACCCTCAACGGCACGACCGTGGAGGGCAACATCAAGGTCGAGTCGAACGCCTCGCTCGCGGCCTACCGCGTCTTCGTGGACGGCAACATCCAGTCCCAGGGCCACGCGCGGGTCCTCACCTACGACAGCCGCGTCGACGGGAGCATCCAGCTCGATCAGGGCGGCGCGATCGACCTGCGGCGTAACGCGGTGAACGGTGACATCCAGCTCTTCAGCAACCGCAAGCCCGGCACCAAGGCCGTGTACCACAACGTGGTGGACGGCAACCTGCAGTGCAAGTCCAACGTTCCCGCCCCGGTCGGTGGCGGCAACATCGTGAAGGGCAACAAGGAAGACCAGTGCCGCTCGCTCTGAGGGCTGTTCGGCGGGTGATGCGTCCGCGCTGACGAAGCCCGCGCTGACGCGGGCTTCGTCAGTTCGCGGCGGGGGAGGCGCTCGGGCCTCCCCCGCCGCCTTCTCGTCAGGCTGAGGCTCGCCCGCCGGGAACGAAGGCCGCGAGCAGCGCGGGAAGCGTCTCCTCGACTCGCCGCAGGGCCTCCTCGGGTGCCGCGGCCGCGGCCACCCAGAGCGCCGCTTCGTTGAGCCCCCCCGAGAGCAGGATGGCCACCGCCTCGGGGTCGCCGCGCAGCAGTCCCGCCCGGTCAAGCTCCGCCAAGCCCTCCTCGAGCGTGCGGCGGGAGTGCGCCGCGTCCAGGTCGCGCCAGGCGCCCCAGCCGAGGACTGCGGGCCCGTCGATCAGCATGATCTGCCGGGCGGCCGACCCCGTGGCCGCCCTGACGAAGGCGAGGCAACCCGCCTCGATCTGACCCCACGGATCATCCGCGGGAGCCGAGTCAGCGGCGGCCTCCACTTCCTCGGCCACGTCGCTCATGACTTCCCGCAGGACCGCCTCGAAGAGCGCCTGCTTCGAGGAGTACCGGTGGTACACCGCGCCCCTCGTCACGCCCGCGTCGGCCGCAACCTCCTCCACCCCCACCTGCGTGAATCCCCGGTCGGCGAAGGCGGCGCGCGCCGACGCGATGATCTGCTCGCCAGTGCGCTGCGCGTGTTCCCGACTCTTTCGCGCCACGGCTCCCCTTCCCTGACGTAAGCCCTCTTCTTGCGTACGACCCTGTTCTTACGTACAGCCCTGTTCTTACGTACACAGTGTATGTATCGTGTTCGTTACGAACATCCTGTACGTAAAGGACCTTAGCCATGACGCTGACCAGCCTCTACCCCGTGCTTATGACGGACGACGTCGCGGCCGCCGGGGACTTCTTCACGCGGCACTTCGACTTCGAGACGACGTTCGCCAACGAGTGGCATGTGAGCCTGCAGCGCGACGGGTTCGAGCTGGCCGTCCTGCAGGCCGGCCATGCCACCATCCCCGAGACCTACCCACGCGCCACCACCGGCGGCCTGCTCATCAACCTGGAGGTCGAGGACGTCGACGACGCGTACGACCGCCTCGTCGGGCGCGAGGGCCTGACCCCGTTGCGCGACATCCGCACCGAGGACTTCGGGCAGCGGCACTTCATCCTGGCCGGTCCCGAGGGCACGCTCATCGACGTCATCACCCCGACGCCGCCGACGGAGGAGTACGCCGCCTCGTTCGTGCAGTGACCCCGCGCGGCGGTGAGCACGGGTCACCGCCAGGAGCTGTCACCGCCCGGAGCTGACACTGCCTGAAGCCGTCACTGCCCGGAGCTGTCACCGCCTGGAGCGGCTCGTTCCTCGACCGCCACGCCCAGCTCACCCAGCAGTTCGGTAACCCTGCGCCGAATCTCGTCGCGAATCGGGCGTACCGCCGCCACGCCCTGCCCTGCGGGGTCGTCGAGCGCCCAGTCGAGGTAGCGCTTGCCCGGAAAGTACGGGCAAGCATCGCCGCAACCCATCGTGATCACCACGTCGGAGGCCGCGACGGCCTCCGTCGTGAGCACCTTGGGCTTCTCCGCCGAGATGTCGATGCCGACCTCGAGCATCGCCTCCCGGACGGCAGGGTTGATCGAATCGGCAGGCGCCGAACCGGCGGACCGGACCTCGACCCCGCCGGCGGAGAGGTGCTGGGTGAAGGCAGCCCCCATCTGGGAACGGCCGGCGTTGTGGACGCAGACGAACAGCACGGACGGGCGCGACGAGTCGCTCATGGTCGAGTCCTTTCGAGATCCGGGTGCGGGTAGCGGTCCCTCAGGGCCAGGGATACGTAGACCAGACCGACCAGGACGGGGACCTCGATCAGTGGGCCGACGACGCCGGCCAGCGCCTGGCCCGAGGTCACCCCGAAGGTCGCGATCGCCACCGCGATCGCCAGCTCGAAGTTGTTGCCCGCCGCGGTGAAGGCGAGGGTCGTGGTCCGCTCGTACGTCATCCCGAGCGCCTTGCCGACGAGATATCCGACCCCCCACTGGAGGGCGAAGTACATCAGGAGGGGCACGGCGATCCGCGCGACGTCCCACGGCTGGCTGGTGATCTGGCGGCCCTGGAGGGCGAACAGGATCACGATCGTGAAGAGCAGCCCGTAGAGCGCCCACGGGCCGATGCGCGGGAGGAAGGAGCGCTCGTACGGCTCGCGCCCCCAGCGGCGCTCGCCGATCCGCCGGGAGAGGTAGCCCGCCAGGAGCGGGATTCCGAGGAAGATCAGGACGGACTTGGCGATCTGCCATGGCGATACGTCCAGGTCGGCCTGGGGCAGGCCGAGCCAGCCAGGCAGGACGGTGAGGTAGAACCAGCCCAGCGCGGCGAACGCAATGACCTGGAAGATCGAGTTGAGCGCGACGAGCACAGCTGCGGCCTCGCGATCCCCGCAGGCCAGGTCGTTCCAGATGATGACCATGGCGATGCAGCGGGCGAGGCCGACGATGATCAGGCCCGTGCGGTATTCCGGCAGATCGGGCAGGAAGATCCAGGCCAGGGCGAACATCAGCGCCGGGCCGACGATCCAGTTGAGGACCAGCGACGTGACCATGAGCGGCCGGTCCCCGGTCACGGTGTCGAGGCGGTCGTAGCGGACCTTCGCGAGGACCGGATACATCATCACGAGCAGCCCGATCGCGATCGGGAGGGACACCCCGTCGACCTCGACGGCGGACAGCGAGCCCGACAGCCCCGGCACCAGCCGTCCGAGCAGCAGGCCCGCCGCCATGGCCGCGAGGATCCACACGGGCAGGAAGCGGTCGAGCGTGGACATGCGAGCGGCGACGCTCGACGTGTCGTGCGTGGTGGTCGTCATGGTCTCGCTCTTCTTCAGGCGTGTGGCTTGGCCGCGCGGACGAACGCGCTGGCGAAGGCCCCGTCGAGCGCGTCGACCGCCTCCGTCAGCGTGAGACCTTCGGGCAGCTGCGCCGCATCGATCTGGTCGGACATGGCTTCGAGCTCGGAGCGCTCGTAGCGCCGGGTCACCTCGATGCCGGCGTCCTCGAACCCGGCGGCGCCCAGCTTGGCGAGGTAGTCCGCGTCCCGGAGCGCGCCCGAGATGCAGCCGGTCCACAGCGAGACGACACCGCGCAGCCCGTCCGGGATGTCGCGCAGCAGCACGATGTCCGAGACCGCGAAGCGCCCACCCGGGCGCAGCACCCGGAAGGCCTCTCGCACCACGGCGTCCTTGTCGGGGCTCAGATTGATGACGCAGTTGGAGATCACGACGTCGACCGAGGCGTGGGGCAGCGGGACGTCCTCGATGGCACCCAGCATGAACTGCGCGTTGGTCAGACCCGACTGGTCGCGGTTGCGCTCGGCGAGCGCCAGCATCTCGGGGGTCATGTCGAGCCCGTACGCGGTGCCGTCCGGCCCCACCCGGCGGGCCGACAGGAGGACGTCCAGGCCACCGCCCGACCCGAGGTCGAGGACGTCCTCGCCGGGGCGCAGTTCGGCCAGCGCGGTCGGGTTGCCGCAGCCCAGGGAGGCCGCCAGCGCCTCGTCGAACGGGGTGTCGCTTTCGTCATACAGATTCGACGTGATGGGGTCGACCGCCTGCATCTTCGATGCCTCGCCGCAGCAGGCTGCCGCGCTCTCGCCCGCCGTGCCCCGATCATCGGAGGCGCCGGCGGAACCGCAGCAGCTAGTGGTGGCCGCGCCGACCGCGAGGTGCCCGCGGGCCGCACCCGCGTAGCGATCCCGCACCGCCGCGCGTACTTCCTCGTCCGTCTGCTGCCCTGTCGCCATGACCTACCGCTCCTTGTCTCGATGGATATCGAATCAGGCTCGTTCACAGACTGGACCCTTGATTCGACGTCTGTCAAGATAGGCGTATGGCCGTCCTGGAGTCCGCACCGCAGTCCGCTCCCGTGACCTGCTGCGGGCTCGCGAGCGCGCCGCTCACCACGGAGGACGCCGAACGCCTCGCGCCGCTGTTCAAGGCCCTCGGGGACCCCGTACGGCTCCGCATCGCGTCGATGATCGCCTCCCGGCCGGAGCTGTGCGTCTGCGAGATCACCCCCGCGTTCGAGCTGTCCAGCGGCACGATCTCGCACCACCTCAAGACGCTCCGCGAGGCGGGCTTGGTCGACTGCGAGCGCCGGGGCACATACGTCTTCTATTGGATCCGCCCGGACGCTCTCGGCGCGCTCTCGGCGCTCCTGTCGGCCTGAGGCCCGGAAGGTCCCCGGAACGTCCCGCCCTCGAGCAGGCCGGCGGCCGGCTGCGCCGAGTGATCGGCGCACCGTCGTCGCGCGGAATTCCTCGGCCGCACACCGTGCGCGCATCGTGAATCGGTGCTTCGCTGAGACAACCCCGTGCAGCCGCGCGGGTGCCCCTCCGCGAAAGAAGGCGACGCCCGATGACGTACGACTCCGCAGACCGTGCCCCTGCTGGCGCCATCGACGATGCCGCCGCCGCCAAGGCCGTCGAGCTCCTGCGCAAGGCGCCCCTGGTCATGCTCGTGACGATCTCCGCAGACGGCGACCTGCAGTCGCGGCCCATGACGATCCAGCAGGTCGAGGACGACGGCGACCTGTGGTTCTTCCTCGGCGCCGGCTCCCAGCAGGCACGCGCCATCAAGGCGGACCCGCGTGTCAACATCGCGATCGGCCACGCCGACTGGTGGCTGTCCGTGACCGGGCAGGGCCACCTGGCCCAGGACCGCGCCAAGCTCGACGAGCTGTGGAACCGCGAGGTCGAAGCCTGGTTCCCCGGCGGCAAGAATGACCCCGACGTGGCGTTGCTGCGGGTCGAGACAACGTCCGCCGAGTACTGGGACTCCCCGGGCGGCGGTCGGGTCTCCTCGCTGTTCCACTTCGTGAAGTCGCGGGTGACCGGTAGCCGCATGGAGGGCGAGAACGCCGCGACGGATCTGCCCTGACAGAGCCCGCCTGCTGCGTCAGTCCAGCATGTCCTCCAGCTCGACGCCCTTGGTCTCCGGCACGAAGCGCGCCACGACGAGCAGAGAGACCAGGGCGAAGAACGCGTACGCGCCATAAGCGACGCCGAGGCTCATCGCGCTCAGGGCCGGGAACGTCACGGTCACCAACCAGTTGGCGCCCCACTGCGACAGGCCCGCCACGGCGAGGGCCGCGCCGCGGATCCGGTTGGGGAACATCTCGCCGAGCATGACCCACATGACCGGTCCCCACGAGACCCCGAAGAACACGACGAACAGGTTGGCGGCCACGAGCGCCACCGGCCCGGCGATGTCGCCGAGGGCCGGCTCGCCGTTCACGATCGGGGCGGTGCCGAAGAGGTAGGCCATCGTGCCCAGGGACAGGACCATGCCGGCGGAGCCGACCAGCAAGAGCGGCTTGCGGCCCACCTTGTCGATCAGCGCGATGGCGATGACCGTGACGACCACGTTCACGATGGACGTGAACACCGAGATCGCGAACGAGTCCGACTCCGAGAACCCGACCGAGGCCCACAGGGTCGTCGAGTAGTAGAAGATCACGTTGATCCCGACGAACTGCTGCAGCGCCGCGATGGCGATGCCCAGCCAGACCACGCG
>CAKUSI010000106.1 GCA_934678955.1 uncultured Austwickia sp.
GCGTACCACGACCCCGGGGAGAGGCGCGCCGGGACCAGGAAGTCGCGCGCGCCCTCCGGCGTCGAGCGGGTCAGCGTCGGCGTCTCGATCTCGACGAAGTCGCGCTCGTCGAGTACGCGTCGCGCCGCCTGGCTCACCTTGCTGCGCAGCCGGATCGCGTGGCCGGCGTTGTGCGCGCCGGGGCGGCGCAGGTCGAGGTAGCGGTACTTCAGGCGCGCCTCCTCCCCCACCGTGATCCGCTCGTCGAGCTGGAACGGCAGCGGCGCCGCCGGGGAGAGCACCTCGATGTCGTCGGCGACGACCTCGATCTCGCCGGTGGGCAGGTCCGGGTTGACGTTCTCGGGGCTGCGGGGGGTGACGGTGCCCGTGACCTTGACGCAGTACTCGTTGCGCAGTCCGTGCGCGGCGCCGGTCAACACCTCGTCCCGGGCGACGACCTGCACCACGCCGCTCGCGTCGCGCACGTCGATGAACTCGACCCCGCCGTGGTCGCGCCGCCCCGCCACCCATCCGGCGAGGACGACGGTCTGCGGTGGGGAGGCGTGCTCGGCGCGAAGAGTGCCGGCGGAGTGGGTTCGCAGCATGGGCGGATCCTTTCGTGCTCCCGCATAGACGGTGCGGTGCGCGGTCGTTCGGGCGCGTCCACTGTACGGGGAGCGCCCCTCGCTCCCGAAAAAGACCGCACTGACCCGCCAGGGACGATCCGCAGAGACAAGCCGTATGGATGGCGCGCTTGCCCGACGCGTATGGATGATGCGTATAGACACGCGTAGCCTGTGGTGATGGCGTTGAGCATCCGCAACAAGGCCACCGAGGCCGCGGTGCGGCTGCTGGCCGCCCGCACCGGCGTCGGCCTCACCGAGGCCATCGACGAGGCGGTCGCGCGCCGGCTGGCGGACCTCGACCGAGAGAGTCGCGACTCCTCCCCGCAAGCGCACACGGCCCGCGCGGAACGCGTTCGTCGGGTCTTCGAAGAGTTCATGGAGGGCGTCGACCCCGCGAAACTTCTGACCGACGACGACCTCTACGACAAGAACGGCCTGCCGAGGTGATCGTCGACACCTCAGCCATCGTCGCGATCCTCCGGGGCCAGCCGACAGCCGCGGCGCTTCAGGCTCGACTCGCGATGCCGGGACCGCATCTGATGTCGTCGGCGACGTTCGTCGAACTGACCATCGTCCTCCGCCACGAAAAGTCGGTGGAGGAGGTCGACCGGCTCCTCCGCGCACTGGATGTCAGGATCGCCCCGCTCAGCGTCGAGCAGGCCCTTGTCGCCGCACAGGCCTACCGCGCCTACGGCAAGGGTTCCGGTTCGCCCGCGCGGCTCACCCTGGGAGACACGTTCTCGTACGCTCTCGCGACGGATGAACGTGGGCCCCTGCTGTGTGTCGGCGACGACTTCGGTGAGACGGACGTGGCAATGGTCTCCCTCCAGGAATGAGCCCGCCGGGCTCGGGCATTTTGTCGGCCTTGCCGAGCTGGGTGAAGATGGATGGCATGAATTCCTCGGCGCGTCACGTCCGTTCCGCTGCTGTCGCCCTCGCGGCCGCCCTTGCCCTCGCCGGGTGCTCCTCCGGTTCGACCGGGGAGGCAGGCTCTCCCACGTCGCCGGCCGCAACGGCCGGCACAGGGACGGGCACGGGGTCCTCGGGCGACGCCCAGGCGATCCTGGCCGCCCACGGGCTGGCCGGCCTCGACACCCGCGCAGTGATCGAGAAGCTCGACGAGACGCGGGTGGACGACCGCCCCGGCGACCTCATCGCCTCGGTGCGCCCCGCCAGCCTGTTGCTCGCGCAGGGCGGCGGGGAGAAGGTCGAGGTCCCGATTGAGGGCGGGCAGTTCTACCTGTCGATCGCGCCGTACGTGAACCGCACCCACGAGTGCCACTTCCACTCCCTGACGACCTGCCTGGGCGAGCTGCGCGGTGAGCCCGTCCATCTGAAGGTCACCCGCGCCGACACAGGCGAGGTCCTCGTCGATCAGGACAAGACCACGTTCGACAATGGCTTCGTCGCCGCCTGGGTGCCCCGGGACATCACGGCCGACGTCACGATCACCCATGCGGGCAAGACCAACACGACGCGCGTCACGACCGGGCCGCAGGACGCCACCTGCCTGACCACGATGCAGCTGACCTGACCTGGCTGAACTACCTGGGCCGTTCCTGACCTGCGCCGCACCTGGGCCGCGTCGCCGGCGCTCAGCCGTCGGTGACGTCGCCGTCGGTTGGGCTCAGCCGCCGGTGACGTCGCCGTCGGTTGGGCTCAGCCGCCGGTGACGTCGCCGTCGACGTAGACCCAGCGCCGGCCGCGTCGAGCGAACCTGGCGTCCTCCGTGAAGGCCGTCTCGCCTCCGTCGGGTGATCGGGAGATCGCCCGATAGGTGACCTCTCCCTCGGTGTCGTCGGGACCGCCCTCCACGCTCGACAGCACCTCGAGGCCGACCCACAGGTGCTGCGGGTCGAGGTGCAGTTGGGACGGCCGAGTCTGCGGGTGCCAGGTCCGCAGCAGGTAGTCCGCGTCGCCGACCGCGAACGCGGCGTACCGGCTGCGCATCAAGTCCCGGGCGGTCGACGCCGACGCGGCGCCGGAATGCAGTCGCCCGCAGCACTCCCCGTACGCCTCGCCCTCGCCGCACGGACACGGCATATCGCGGGAGGACACCGCCCCGAAGACCGACATCAGGGGCTCACGAGCGCATGCCGCCGGGCCGGAAGGAGGGGTGCTGCGGCCAGGGCGTGTCCACGGGGCGCAGAGACGACCAGCCACGGGCCCGGGCGGCATGCGCCGCCAGCACGCCGATCAGCAGCGCCGCGTTGTTCACGCGCCCCGACAGGGCCACGTCCAGGGCGTCGTCGAGGCCGAGCCAGCCGATCGGCATACCGACTTCTTCGGCCTCGCGTTCGTGACGCTCTTCGAGGGGTACGGGTGTGAGGTCCCGTGCCAGGTAGATGCGCAGCGCCTCCCCCATGCCGCCGGGGGAAGCCACGTAATCCGCGAGCACGTGCCACGTGCTCGCGCGGAGGTCTGCCTCCTCGGCCAGCTCCCGGCGGGCCGCTTCGAACGGCGGCTCGCCGTCCATGTCCAGCAGCCCGGCGGGCAACTCCCACTCGGTCACCGCCATTGGGTGGCGGTATTGCTGGATCAGCGCGATCTCCTCGGCGCCCGGCTCGCCGCGCATCGCCATGATGACGACGGCGCCGGGGTGCTCCAGGTATTCGCGCGTGACGATCCCGCCCTCTCCGAGGTCCACCTGATCGGCGACCATGTCGAAGACGATCCCCTCGTGCACCACGTCGTGACGCAGGACCGGGCGGGAGCCGAAGCGGTCGGCCACCTGGGCCGGATCCAGGCGGGGCGCGTCCAGGCTCATCCGGCGTCCCCCGCGCCCACGCCCGCCGGCTGCTGGTCGGGGGTGTGCTCGGACGCCGCCGGCACGGTGGAACTGGTGGGACCGGCGGGCTCGGGGCGCTCGACCTCCACCAGGCGGCTCTCCCGCTGGCGCTCCAGGGCGGCGCCGATCAGCCCTGCGAAGAGCGGATGGGCGCGGTGCGGGCGCGACAGGAACTCGGGGTGGGCCTGCGTGGCGACGAAGTACGGGTGCACCTGCCGGGGCAGCTCGACGAATTCCACGAGCGTCCCGTCGGGGGACAGCCCGGACATCACCAGCCCGGCCGCCTCCAGCGGCTCGCGGTAGGCGGAGTTGACCTCGTACCGGTGCCGGTGTCGCTCCTCCACCCGGCTCGCCCCGTACGCCTCGGCGACCACAGAGCCGGGCGTCAGCACCGCCGGGTAGGACCCGAGGCGCATCGTGCCGCCCATGTCACCGCCAGCGCCCTCCACGTGCTCGGCCTGCTCGGCCATCGTGGCCACGACCGGCGCGGGCGTGCCCGGGTCGAACTCGCTGCTGCTCGCGCCCTCGATCCCCGCCACGTTGCGGGCGAACTCGATGACCATGCACTGCAGCCCGAGGCAAAGGCCGAGCGTCGGGACACCGCGCTCGCGCGCCCAGCGCAGCGCGCCCAGCTTGCCCTCGATGCCGCGGATACCGAATCCGCCCGGCACCAGGATCGCGTCGACCCCGCTCAGCGCGGTCCGCGCCCCCGCCTCGGTCTCGCACTCATCGGAGGCCACCCAGCGGATCGTCACCGCGCAGTCGTGGTGGTAGCCACCCGCTCGCAGCGCCTGGGTCACCGACAGGTATGCGTCCGGCAGGTCGATGTACTTGCCGACCAGCGCGACCTGGACGTGGTGCGCGGGATCGTGGACCCGGCGCAGCAACCGATCCCACTGGGTCCAGTTCACGTCCCGGAAGGGCAGCGACAGCCGTCGCACGACGAACGCGTCGAGCCCCTCGGCGTGCAGCACCTTCGGGATGTCGTAGATGCTCGGGGCGTCCACGCAGGCCGCGGTGCCGTCGAGATCGATGTCGCAGGCCATCGCGATCTTGCGCTTCAGCTTCACCGGGATCTCGCGGTCGGCGCGCAGCACGATCGCGTCCGGCTGGATGCCGAGCTGGCGCAGCGCCGCCACGGAGTGCTGGGTGGGCTTGGTCTTGAGCTCCCCGCTGGGCGCCAGGTAGGGCACCAGCGACACGTGCAGGAAGAAGCAGTTGTCCCGGCCGAGGTCGTGGCGGACCTGCCGGGCGGCCTCCAGGAACGGCAGCGACTCGATGTCGCCGACGGTGCCGCCGATCTCGGTGATGATCACCTGCGGCGGGTTCGCCTCATGCGCCTGCTCGCGCATGCGCTCCTTGATCTCATTGGTGATGTGCGGGATGACCTGCACGGTGTCACCCAGGTACTCGCCGCGGCGTTCCTTGGCGATCACGCGGCTGTAGACCTGCCCGGTCGTGACGTTGGCCGCCTGGGAGAGGGGGACGTCGAGGAATCGCTCGTAGTGGCCGATGTCCAGGTCGGTCTCGGCGCCGTCGTCCGTGACGAAGACCTCGCCGTGCTGGAACGGGCTCATGGTGCCGGGATCGACGTTGAGGTAGGGATCCAGCTTCTGCATCGTCACGTGCAGTCCGCGCTGGCGGAGCAGGAAGCCGAGCGAGCTGGCCGTAAGGCCCTTGCCGAGGGACGAGGCGACGCCTCCGGTCACGAAGATGTGCTTGGTCTCCACCACGGGCCCCCAGCCTACCCCTCCGCGCATCGTCGGCCGTGGCCGGCCAGGTCAGGTCGGCGCGTCCCGGGGTGAACAAGTGGTCAGCGCCCGCTGCGGCGGCGCGCCTGATCGAGAAGCTCGGCCGCGTGCGCGAGGGCCACGTCGCTGTGCGCCCCCGCCATCATCCGGGCCAGCTCGGCCAGCCGCTCCTGCCCGGCCACCTCGACGACGCCGCTGGCCGTCACGTGCCCGTCGCTCGCCTTGTGGACGACGAGGTGGCGGTCGGCGTACGCGGCCACCTGCGGCAGGTGCGTCACGACCAGCACCTGGGCGTGCCGGGCCAGCGCCGCGAGCCGGGCGCCCACGTCGAGAGCTGCTGCGCCGCCCACCCCCGCATCGACCTCGTCGAACACGAAGGTGGGTAGTGGGTGGGGTCCGGTCCCCCCTGAGGCAGCGGTGATCCCGCTGGTGATCCCGCCGGTGATCCCGGCGGTGACCACCTCGAGAGCCAGCATCACCCGGGACAGCTCGCCGCCGCTCGCCGCGCGGGCCACGCTGCGCGCCGGCGCGCCCGGGTTGGCCGCGAGGCGGATCTCGACCGCGTCGATTCCGCTGGGGCCGAATCGGACCCGCCGCCCGTCGGGCAGCGGGAGTCCCCGGTCGTCGTCCTGGAGCTCCAGTGCGACCTCGATGCGGGCGCGTCCCATCGCGAGGTGCGCCAGCTCCTGGGTCACCGCGTCGGCCAGCCGTTGGGCCGCCTCGCGTCGCTGCGCCGAGAGCGCGTCGGCCTGCCGACCGAGCTGATCCTGCAGCCGGATGGCCTCAGCGCGCAGGTCCTTCGCGCGATCGGCGGCGCCCTCCAGCCCCGCCAGGCGGGCGGCGGCCTCGCGCCCCCACGCCAGGGCCTCGCTCAGGCCGCCGTGGCGACGGGCGAGGCGGGCCAGCTCGGCGCGCCGTTCGGCGACCACGGCCAGCCGGGCGGGGTCCGCTTCGAGCGAGTCCAGGTAGGCCGACAGTTCCTCGCCCAGGTCCGCGGCGAGCACCGCGAGTTCGCCGACACGACGGGCGAGGTCCCCCATGCGTGTGTCGGCGGCAGAGGCGGCGTCCAGCGTCTCGCGGGTGCGGGCGAGCACGCTCGCGGCCCCGTCGGCGCCCGGGTCGTCGCCGCCGGTGAGCTGATCCCGCGCGAGCCCAGCCGCGGAGCGCAGCGCGTCGGCGTGCGCGAGCCGGTCCTCCTCCTGCGCCAGCTCCTCGTCCTCCCCCGGCTGTGGGTCGAGGCGCTCGAGTTCCTCCAGACCGGCCCGCAGCTCCGCGGCCACGGCGTCGCGCTCTCTTCCGGCCGCCAGCGCCTCGCGGAGGGCTGCCTGGCACCGGGCGAGATCGGCGAAGGTGGCCTCGTACGCCTCCCTCGCGCCCGCCAACGGCTCGCCGCCGAAGTCGTCGAGGAGGACCCGGTGTTGCTCCGGGCGGCGCAGCCGCCACTGGTCCGCCTGACCGTGCACGGCGACAAGCAGCTCACCCAGCTCGCCCAGCAGCGCCACCGGGGTGTGCCGACCCCCGACGTGGGCACGCGACCGGCCTTCCGCGGAGACGGTGCGGGCCAGCAGCAGGTCGTCGTCGGCGTCGCCGCCCGCCTCGCGGATCCGGGCCCGGGCGGGGTGCTCCGCCGCGACGTCGACCACGCCCTCGACCACGGCCTGGCGGGTGCCGTGCCGCACCGCGCCGGCGTCGGAGCGGGCACCGAGCAGCAACCCGAGTCCGGTGACCACCATCGTCTTGCCGGCGCCGGTCTCGCCGGTGAGCACGTTGAGTCCCGGCGCCAGGTCCAAGGTGGCGTCGTCGATGACGCCCAGCCCTTGGATCCGCATCTGCCGCAACACAGGGCCCAGCGTAGGGCCGCGCGCCGACGGACCCTCGCAGGCGAACGCTCGGGTCGGCCGACTCGGGTGCGCGCCCGCGGGCCGGCCGGCACGGACGGCCGAGACGACGGGGGCGGGAGACTCAGACGGGCGGGGGCAGGTCCGAGCGCCAGCGGTACGCGCCGGACGGGCGCGTGCGGCCGCGCCACCCTTCGACGGGGAGCGCGAACTTCTCGACGAGCCGGTCCGCGAACGGTGCCGAGCTGAGCCGCGCCAGCTGGACCGGCGTGCGACCGCGGGACACCTCGACCCGCGCCCCTTCGGGGAGCTCCACGAGCCGGGCTCCGTCACACCACATGATGCCGACGCCCTCGGTGTCCGGCACCAGCTCGATCGCGACCTTCGAGTACGGGCCGACGACCATAGGCCGGGCGAAGAGCGCGTGTGCGGAGATCGGCACGACCAGCAGCGCGGACACGTCGGGCCAGACGACCGGGCCGCCGGCCGAGAAGGCATACGCGGTGCTTCCGGTCGGAGTGGCGATGATCATGCCGTCGGTGCCGAGCGTGGACACCGGTCGCCCGTCGATTTCGAGGATGAGCTCGAGCATCCGCTCCCGGGATGCCTTCTCGACCGTGACCTCGTTGAGCGCCCAGCTGCGGCCCACGACGCGGGTGCCGTCCATCGCCACCACGTCGAGGGTCAACCGGTCCTCGACCGTGTAGGTGCGGTCCACGATCTGGCCCACGACCTCACGCAGATCCTCCTGCTCCGCCTGCGCGAGGAAGCCGACGTGCCCGAAGTTGATGCCGAGCAGCGGGGCACCGGAGCCGCGCGCCATGTCCGCCGCCCGCAGGATGGTGCCGTCGCCGCCGAGGATGCAGACGAGCTCCGCGCCCGTGGCCGGCGCGCGCGGGTCGGCCTGGACGACGCCCGTCATGCCGAGCGCCCGGGTGGCGGCGAGGTCGCCGGGGAGCATGGCCACCTCGAGGCCGTGGCCGACGAGCAGCTCGACCATATCGAGGGTATGGCGCACCATGCCGGGTCTCGCCACGTTGGCGATGAGCAGGATCCGGCGTGACATCACAGACCTTTCGTCATCGGTGCGAGCGGGCCGGGCGCGGGGTGGGGTTCGTCGTGGGAGCGGTTCTCCTCGAACGTTACGACGGATGCGATCGCCGTGGCGTCGTCCCGCAGACCCAGCTCGCCGCGTCGCCCTACCCAGAGTAGATACTCCCGGTTGCCGTGGGAGCCGGCCAAGGGACTGGATACCAACCCCCGGGGGTGCAGGCCGGCCGCGCGGGCCGCGGCCAGCACGTCGCGCAGCGCTCGGGCGCGCTCGCGCGGATCCGTCACCACGCCGCTCTTGCCGAGCCGCTCGCGGCCGACCTCGAACTGCGGTTTCACGAGCCAGATCCCCTGGCCGTCCGCGGCGAGGAGCTCCGCGAGCCGCGCCGCGACCAGCTGCAGCGAGATGAAGCTGAGGTCGGCGACCAGCAGAGCGAACGGCCCACCCACCTCCTCCGGCGTCACGGTCCGGAGGTTCCTTCCCTCCAGGTTGGTGACGCGAGGGTCGGCCGCCAGCTGTGCCGCGAGCTGGCCGTGGCCGACGTCCAGCGCCACGACGTGCGCGGCGCCCCGCTCCAGCAACACCTGCGTGAATCCGCCGGTCGATGCGCCCACGTCGAGGCAGCGCCGGCCCCTGGCCGAGAGCGGGTCCTCCGGTGCCCTGCCGAACTCTTCGAAGGCCGCGTGCAGCTTGTGGCCCGCCCGGCCCACCCGCGAGACGTGCCCCGGCCGCAGTGCGACCTCGTCGTGCGAGGCCACGTCTTCGGATGCCTTACGGGCCGGAGCGCCGTTGACCGTGACGAAGCCACCCTTCACGAGGTCGCGGGCATCCCCTCTGGATCGGGCCAGGCGGAGCGCGACCAGCACCGCGTCGAGCCGCACCGACTCACCCGTCGTCCGTACCGGCCAGCAAGCCCCGCAGCGCCTCGTCGACCGCGGTGGCCGCCGCGATCGACGCGTCAAGATCCTCCGGCGGAGTACGCTCCAATGCCTCCAGCGCGGCACGCGCGGCATCCTCGCCGGGTGCCTCGCCCGGAACAGGCACCACGGGCTGCGTCACGACTCTTCCCCGTAGGCCGCCAGGATCGCCGCGGACCACCGCGCCGCCGCGTCCTCGGTGAGGGGGTCTCCTGCGTCGAGGGCGGCCCAGCCGGCCGCGACGCCCGCCCGCAGGCGCTGCGTGGCCGTGCCCTGGCCCTCGTCGCGCAGTTCGCCGCCGCTCACGCTCACCTGCGCCGCGCCGCACCGCCCCACCGGTCCCTCCTGCTCGGGGGTGACGCGGGCCTCGAGGTACGGCTCCGCGAGCGCGCGCAAGTCCCGGGCAAGGAAGGTGGGTCGCTGCCGGGCCGGCGCCAGCAGCACGTCCGCGGGGGTGTGGACGCCGGTCAGCACCCACAACGAATCGACGCCGGTGGCGACCGCGCCCTCGATGTCGGTGTCCAGCCGGTCCCCGAGCGCGAGCGTCTCACCGGCGGGGACACCGAGGAGGGCCGCCGCGCGCTCATAGAGGGGCGGCTCCGGCTTGCCCATGACGATCGGCGACACCCCTGTGGCGTTGCGGACGCACGCGACGAGGGAGCCGTTGCCGGGCGCGACGCCGCGGTCGGTCGGCAGCGTCAGGTCCACGTTGGTGGCGACCCAGGTCGCGCCGGCCTCCACGGCGTAGGCGGCCTCCGCGAGGTCAGCCCAGCCGACGTCGCGGCCGTAACCCTGCAACACGCCTGCGATGGACCTCGCCTCGCCGGCCTGCGCTGCCTCCCGGGCCCGGTCCGGGGTGATCGGTTCCAGCCCGGCCCGTTGCACGGCGAGAGCGACTCCTGGGCCGCCCACCGCGAGGACGAGGCTGCCGGGCTCCAGGGTCTCGGCCAGCTGCGCCGCGCCCGCCTGGGCGCTGGTGACGACGTCCTTGTCCTCCAGTCGGGCACCCAGCCCGCGCAACATCTCCACCACGTCCTCGGGTGGCCGGGAGGCGTTGTTGGTCACGTATGCCACGCCCAGCCCGGCGTCCTGGGCGCCGGCCAGGGCGTCGATCGCGTCGGGGATCGCCAGGTGTCCCCGCACGACGACGCCGTCGAGGTCGCAAAGCAACCCCCTATATCGCCGGAGCAATGGCCGATCCTCGTCGGAGTCGGGACCGTGCGACGGGTGACCGGTCGGGGCGGAGTCGAACGTCATAGGCACATCCTGGCGTGTCGGGGGACGCTCACCAAGGGAGAGCGTCAGGGCGTGTCCTGGGCCGTCTCGCTGGGCTCGAGAAGCGCCTCCGCGAGCCCGTCCTCCCCCGCCGGCGAGGATGCCGACGCCTCATCGGAGTCGCCTGCGTGCGGCTCGGTCGTCTCGGAATCGGTCGGCTCGGAATCAATGGCCTCGGAATCGGTCGCCTCGGAATCAATCGTCTCGTAATCGATGGCCTCGGAATCGGTGGCGGGGGTGTCCTCCGCGGTCCCCGAGGGAACTTCGTCCTCGGCGTCTTCGCCCAAGTCCTGGAAGACCACGCCGTCGATCTCGTCGAGGCGTTCCGCCGCGTCCGTCATACCGTCCGTGTCGGCCTGCGCCGCGACCGCGAACCAAGCCCGCGACAGCTCCCGGTCCCCCCGCGCCCACAGAGCGTCGGCAAAGGCGTAGAACAGTCGGGCGCTCCAGGGATCCCGACGGGACGGCTCCAGCTGCGGCGTCTCCAGGAGCACGACCGCGGCGTCCAGATCGCCCATGTCGCGACGGATCCCGGAGCAGACGATCAGGAGCTCGACCCGCTCGGCGGGGCCGAGCGTCCGCGCCTCCGGGGACCCGGCGAGCTCGAGGGCGTGCTCGGGGCGGCCGAGCGCGCGCTCGCAATCGACCATGAGCGGCAGCAGATGATGGGATCCGGAGACCCGCCGGGCCGTGCGGAATTCGGCCAGCGCGGTCTGGAAATCGCCCTCGCGGTAGGCGACCAGGCCCCTGGCCTCGCGAGCGGCCGCAACTCGTCCCGCCCTGCGCACGGCTGTCTCGGCGTGCCGGCGTGCTTCGGCAAGGTCGGTCGAAAGG
>CAKUSI010000107.1 GCA_934678955.1 uncultured Austwickia sp.
CTTGACATGATCGAGCGATCCGACCTGAACGCTCCCGACCCCGGGGGTGAGGAGGATCCCCGGCGCGGGATGGACCCCCGCCGCGGACCGGGCTTCCGGAGCGGAGTCGACGGGGTGGAGCCGCCGTTCCCCCACCCCAGCGGCGCTCGGCCTCCGGCGATCCCCCCGGAGTTCGTCCCTCACCACGTGGCCATCGTCATGGACGGCAACGGACGGTGGGCCAACGCCCGGGGGCTGCCCCGGACCGAGGGGCACAAGGCGGGCGAGGCCGCGCTGATGGACGTGCTGGCGGGGTGCCTGGAGATCGGCGTACGGCATATCTCCGCCTACGCCTTCTCCACCGAGAACTGGAACCGGTCGGCCGAGGAAGTCCGCTTCCTCATGGGGTTCAACCGCGAGGTGATCCGGCGCCGCCGGGACCAGATGACGGCCATGGGCGTCCGCGTGCGGTGGGTCGGCCGGCGGCCGCGTCTCTGGAAGAGCGTCATCGACGAACTCCTCGACGCCGAGCGGTTGTCCGCGCACAACACGAAGCTGACGCTGCACTTCTGCGTGAACTACGGCGGGCGCGCCGAGATCGTCGACGCGGTCCGGGAGATCGTGGCCGAGGCGCGCAAGGGCAGGATCCGCGGGCGGGGCATCGACGAGGAGGCCTTCGCGCGTCACCTCTACGACCCCGAGATGCCCGACGTCGACCTGTTCATCCGCAGCGGCGGCGAGCAGCGGACGAGCAACTTCCTGCTGTGGCAGAGCGCATACGCGGAGTTGGTGTTCATCGACGAGCCGTGGCCCGACTTCGATCGGCGGCACCTGTGGCAGGCCATCGAGACGTACGCCCGGCGGGATCGCCGGTTCGGCGGGGCGATCGACCGGCCCGATCCAGTGGGACGGACGGTGGAACAGGCATGAGAGCGTTCGGTCGACTCCTGGTCGGCGTGCTGGCCGTGGTGGGCGCGCTGGCGCTCGCCGCGGTCGTGGCGGGAGTGCTGGTCCTGCGGGCGGCCGGGCCGGTCGAGCTCGGGGATTCCGCCGCGGCGCCCCCCGCGCGGCAGAGCGGGCCGACCCAGTTCGTGGCCGACAACCTGAGCGCAGACGTCACCGTGCCGTTCGCGACGCTGCAGGAGCGGGCCGGACCCGGCATCACGATGTCCGACGCGGGGGAGGGTCGTATCCGGGTCGGCGCCCCGTTCGAGGCGCTCGGGCGGTCCTGGCGGGCGAGCACGGTGGGCGACCTGACCCCGGACGGGGACGCGGTGGTGGTGCACCCGCAGACCGTGCAGGTGGAGGGGCTGCCGCTCCTGGATGGTGTCTTGAGCGCTGTGGCGCGACAGGCCTCGGGGGTGCGGGCTCAGATTCCCGATCTGCCGCAGGGAGTGCGGGTCGAGGGCGTGACCTCCACCCCCGACGGGGTGCGGGTCCACGTCGTGGGCGACGGGGTGCCGCTGACCATGCCCTGACGGGCGACGGGGGTCGGCTCACGGGCGGGTCAGCTTGCATAAACATGCGCTCCAATGAATAATCATCGACATGTCCAAGGTGTTGACGAAGCTCCCCGTCGGTGAACGGGTCGGAATCGCATTCTCCGGAGGCCTCGACACCTCCGTGGCCGTGGCCTGGATGCGCGAGAAGGGCGCGATTCCCTGCACCTACACGGCGGACATCGGACAGTACGACGAACCCGACATCGCCTCGGTGCCCGGCCGCGCCACCGAATACGGCGCCGAGGTCAGCCGGCTCGTGGACTGCCGCGAGGCCCTGGTCGAGGAAGGCCTGGTGGCGCTCGCCTGCGGGGCCTTCCACATCCGCTCCGCCGGCCGCGCCTACTTCAACACGACCCCGATCGGTCGCGCGGTCACCGGGACCATGCTCATCCGGGCGATGAAGGAAGACAACGTCGAGATCTGGGGCGACGGCTCCACCTTCAAGGGCAACGACATCGAGCGGTTCTACCGCTACGGGCTGCTCGCCAACCCCAACCTCCGCATCTACAAGCCGTGGCTCGACGAGGACTTCGTCCGTGAGCTGGGCGGCCGCGACGAGATGAGCCAGTGGCTCTCGGTGCGTGACCTTCCCTACCGGGACAGCAAGGAAAAGGCCTACTCGACCGACGCAAACATCTGGGGCGCCACGCACGAGGCCAAGAAGCTCGAGCACCTCAGCACGTCGATGGAGGACGTGGTCGAGCCGATCATGGGCGTCAAGTTCTGGGACCCCAGCGTCGAGATCGCCATGGAGGACGTGTCGCTCACGTTCGACCGCGGCCGGCCGGTCGAGATCAACGGCCGCCGCTTCGACTCTGCCGTCGCCCTCGTGGACGAGGCGAACGCGATCGGCGGGCGGCACGGGCTGGGCATGTCGGACCAGGTCGAGAACCGGATCATCGAGGCGAAGTCCCGCGGCATCTACGAGGCGCCGGCGATGGCGCTGCTCTACATCGCGTACGAGCGGCTCGTGAACGCCATCCACAACGAGGACACCCTGGCCACCTATCACGACCAGGGTCGCAAGCTGGGCCGCCTCATGTACGAGGGCCGCTGGCTGGACCCGCAGTCCCTCATGCTGCGCGAGTCGCTGCAGCGCTGGGTGGGGTCGGCCGTGACAGGCACGGTGGTCCTGCGGCTGCGCCGGGGCGAGGACTACTCGATCATCGACACCCAGGGCCCCGGCTTCAGCTACCACCCCGACAAGCTGTCGATGGAGCGCACCGAGGGCGCGGCCTTCGGCCCCACCGACCGGATCGGTCAGCTCACGATGCGCAACCTGGACATCGGGGACTCCCGGGCGCGCCTGGAGCAGTACGTCGGGCTCGGGCTGCTGGGCACGGGTGACGGCGTCCAGGCGCTCGGCCTCGCGACCACCGACCTGGTCGGTGAGCTGGAGCCCGGTGGCGCCGAGTTCATCGCCCGCCAGCCCAAGGAGGAGGCAGACGCCGAAGAGTCCTTGGACCGGGCGGCCATGGAGTTCGGGGTGGACTGACCGGCTTTCCCTTGACGCTGCGGCCGCGAGTGAGGCCGCAGGTCAGCGGGGGACGGATCGGATCAGCGCCAGCGCCAGCACCAGCAGCAGGACCGCCAGGCGGATCATCCGGTCGTTGCGGGACAGTCGCGGCCACGAGCGAGCCAGCGCGGCCGCGATGCCGGCGGCGACCAGGGCCACCATCGCGAACCCGACCCATCCCCCGATGACGAGCCCGGCCAGGGTCACCGCCACCCCGACCAGGCCCGTGACGACGATGGCCCGACGCTCCTGCGTCAGGGATCCGGGGTCCCTCTGACCGCCGCCGCAGCAGGCGGTCGACGAAGCGGCGGAGGCGCACTCCGAGCCGGAGGCGTCACCGCATCCGGCGGACCCTCCGCATGCGCCGGCGGCGCTCCCACAGGGAGTCGCCACGTCGGTGCCGGGGCTTTGCGCAGGGCTGGGATCGCTCACGGGCAACAGGGTACGCGCCGGTCCGGCGTGCAGCGTCGTCCCACCCTCCATCGTCGCCCCGATGCCGCGCCGGCGCGTTCCTCTCGTTGCGCACGGGTTCGCTCGCGGTGCGATCGTTCCGCGCAAGACATCCGACGTGTCGCCGATGGGATGGGCGGACGACGGGAGATCTGGATGGGCGCTGTTCCGGGCCGGGAGGCCGCCGGGATCATCGTGCTGCCCCGGCTGCTGCCCGCTCTCGCCCTTGCGCTGGTCACGGCAGGCGCCGGCACTGCGAGCCCATCGGCCACCACTACTCCCGGCGAGTCGTTGGGCGCGATCGACGGTCAGCGCATGGGAGTCGTCGAGGCCTACGTCGACCCTGCCGCGCAGCGGCTCGTCCTCACCCCGGAGCCCGGCGCCGGGCCACGCCTGAAGGCGCGGTATGCAGGCGATGCCCGCGTCGTGGTGACTGCCGAGCGTGAACCCGCCCGCCGCGCGTCCCCGGCCGCCGTGATCGGTTCGCCCTGGGCCGGCTCGACCGCGACCGGTGGCGTTCCGCTCACCGGGGAAGGGCGGGCCTGCACCCTCGGCTTCACCGGCACGCGCGCCGGACTGCCCGTCTTCTTGACGGCCGGCCACTGCGGTGCGCCGGGCACCGCCTTCACCTCCCGTGGCGGCGTCATCGGCGTCGTGGAGAGTCGGGTTTTCCCGGAGAAGGACTACGCCCTCGGGGTGTTGACGCGCGGGTACGGGTCCGGGGTGGTGACCTCACCCGACGGCGGCGCGATCCCGGTGCGGGGAAGCGCGCCCGCACCCGTGGGGGAACAGGTCTGCACGATCGGTGCCACCACCGGCTGGTCCTGCGGGACCGTGCTGGCCCTCGACGTCACGGTGCGTTACGGGTCGGGCGAG
Source organism: uncultured Austwickia sp. (assembly GCA_934678955.1). The sequence goes on from CAKUSI010000107.1 coordinate 4,324, forward strand.
GGGGCGCAATATGTGCGCGGCCTCACCAAGGTGGGCGTGTGCACCGCCGGGGGAGACTCGGGAGGGCCCTGGCTGTGGGGCACGCAGGCGCAGGGGCTGACCAGCGGTGGAGCCGGCGGGCCCGCGGCGACCGAGGCCGGCCGTTGCGGGACCGGGGACGGTGACGGCGAGGCGGAGGCGGTCGCCTACTTCCAGCCGTTGGCGCCGATCCTCACCGAGACCGGGATGGTGCTGGACACGGACTCCCGCTGATCAAGGGGCGACCGCGGCGGTGGGAGAATGGTCCACTGTGACCGCAGCCCCGCCCGCCCCGACGCCCGACTCCGCGCTGGGCGGTCCGCTGCGCATCGGCCCGCTGACCATCCCGACACCGGTCGTCCTCGCGCCCATGGCGGGCATCACGAACCGGGCCTTCCGCCGTCTGTGTCGGGAGGTGGTCAGCTCCCAATCGGACCCGGACGGGACCCCCCTGGACGGGGGACGGTGCCTCTACGTCAGCGAGATGGTCACGAGTCGAGCGCTGCTGGAGCGGACCCCGGAGTCGATGCGGCTCATCACGTTCGACCCGGGGGAGCGGGTCCGCTCCGTCCAGCTCTACGGAGTCGACCCCGCCACGGTCGGAGCAGCGGTCCGCCTCCTCGTCGAGGAGGACCGTGCCGACCACGTCGACCTGAACTTCGGCTGCCCGGTCCCCAAGGTCACCCGCAAGGGGGGCGGCGCGGCACTGCCGTGGAAGACGGGACTTTTCCGCGGGATCGTGGCGGCTGCGGTGCACGCGGCGGCCCCGCAAGGGGTCCCGGTGACCGTGAAGATGCGCGTGGGAATCGACGCGGCGCATGTCACCTATCTGGAGGCCGCGCGCATCGCCCGCGACGAGGGCGTCGCCGCGGTGGCCCTGCACGCCCGCACCGCCGCCCAGCACTACTCCGGACGGGCCGACTGGTCGGCGATCGCGCGTCTCAAGGATGCGGTCCCGGACATCCCGATCCTCGGCAACGGCGACGTGTGGTCGGCGGAGGACGCCGTGGAGATGGTCCGTCGCACCGGCTGCGACGGGGTGGTGGTGGGTCGCGGATGCCTAGGCCGCCCATGGCTTTTCGCCGATCTCGCCGCGGCGTTCGCGGGCTCCGATGCCAGGTCGCGACCCCATCTCGGGGAGGTGGGCGCAGCGCTGCGCACCCACGCGAGGTACCTGGTCGAGTTCTACGATGGGGACGAGCGCCGGGCCTGCCGCGACATCCGCAAGCACATCGCCTGGTATCTCAAAGGGTTTCCGGCAGGGCACGACATCCGGCACCGTCTGGCGCTGGTCGAGAGTCTGTCCTCGCTGGACGACCTCCTGGCCGGGCTTCCCGCGGACGAGCCGTGGCCCGGTGGGCCCGCGGAAGGGCCGCGGGGACGGGCGGGTTCCCCGCGCACGGTGTCGCTCCCGGAGGGGTGGCTCCAGGGCCGCGAGCTCTCGGCCGCGCACGCGGCGCGCTTGAGTGCCGCGGAGCTGTCGGTCTCCGGAGGATGAGGGGGCGGCGCAAGCTTCGGGCGGCCGGCGAGGTCAGGTGGCGTACTGCAGGTCGCCGTACGGTCGCGGACCGACCGCCACGGGACGGCGGGGATCGCTGATCCAGTCCGACCAGGAGCCGACATAATAGGCTGCTTCGTCGTCGAAGCCGGCGTGCACCAACGCCAGTGCGACGAGGCCGGCTTGCACGCCGGAGCCGCAATAGACCCCGACAGGTCGGGAACCGTCCACCCCCGCCCGGCCCAGGACCTCGCGCAGGGACTCCACGGGCAGCATGCAGCCGTCGGGAGCGAGGAGGTCGCGTGACGGAAGATTGATCGCGCCCGGGATGTGTCCCACGACGCGATCCATCGGGTCCCATTCGCCGGAGTACCGACCGGGGGATCGGACGTCGAGCAGGATGCCTTGCTCGGCATACAGCTGGGCGCCGGCGGCGTCCAGAACGGGGCCGAGGCCTCGCCCCAATGCGAAATCCCCCTCCTCGATCGAGTGCTCCGCCTGTTCCAGCGGGAACCCGGCAGCCCTCCAGCTCGTCAGCCCGCCGTCCAGGACCCGCACGTCGAACTTGCCGTAGTGGCGCAGCATCCACCAGCAGCGTCCGGCGACGCGGCCGCACTCGTCGTCGTAGACGACGACTGCCCGCCCGTTGTCCACGCCGCACGTGGCGAGGTCGAACTCGAAGTCGTCCGGAGCCGGCATCGGGCGTCGCCCGCCGCGGCCATCGTCGTGCGGTTCGCCCGCCAGGTCTCCGACGAGGTCGACGAAGATCGCCCCGGGTAGATGCCCCAGGAGATAGTCCTCGTATCCCCCCTGGTGGTCCATCGCCCAGCGAACGTCGAGGAGCAGCGGTCCCGTGCCGGGCCGCCGGGTGAGCATGTCGGACAGCTCTCGCGCGGAGATGAGCGGGCTGGTCGGCATGGCAGCACACTAAGGCCTCTCATTCACTTTCCACAGATGCGCCTCGGCGAACGGAGCGCGGATCGTTCCTTACCGACAGGCGCCGGAGGGCGACGGCCGCGGCGCCTAGAGTGCGAGCGTGAGGGTCTACGACGCCGCCGACCGCGCTCGCTGGGTGCCCGAGGATCCCGCGCAGAAGCGCAGCGACCGAGACGATTTCGCACGTGATCGCGGTCGACTCGTGCACTCTGCGGCGCTCCGCCGACTGGCTGCGAAGACGCAGGTCATGCGCCCGGGGACCGACGACTTCGTACGGACCCGGCTGACGCACTCCCTGGAGGTCGCGCAGATCGGCCGGGAGTTCGGGGCCGATCTGGGGTGCAGCGCCGACGTCGTCGACACCGCGTGCCTCGCGCATGACCTGGGCCACCCTCCCTTCGGCCATCACGGGGAAAAGGTCCTTGACACATTGGCCGCGTCGGTGGGCGGATTTGAGGGGAATGCCCAGACGCTCCGGATTCTCACGCGCTTGGAGGCCAAGAGGGAACACGCGGACGGCCGCCCGGCGGGACTGAACCTCACACGGGCAAGCCTCGATGCGACCGTGAAGTATCCGTGGTCGAGGGAGCACGCACCGCACGGGGTGCGCAAGTACAGCACGTATGACGACGACCTCGAAGCGTTCGCCTGGATCCGCGAGGGGGCCCCACCGGGCGAGCCGGGCCGCCGCTGCCTGGAGGCGGAGGTGATGGATTGGTCCGACGACGTGGCCTACTCGGTCCACGACGTCGAGGACGGAGTGGCGCGCGGCTTCATCGACCTGCGCGTGTTGGACGCGCCGGACGCGCTGGGGGAGGTGTGCGGCGTGGCGTCCCGCTGGTACGACCCCACGATCACCCCGCCCGAGCTCCGTGCCGCCGCCGAGCGATTGCGTACCTCCGGCGCGATCCCTGCCCGCGCGTTCGACGGGTCCCGCGCCTCACTCGCGGCGCTGAAGGACATGACCAGCCGCCTGATCGGGAGGTTCGTGCTCGCGGTCGAACGGGCGACGCGCAGCCGGTATGGTCCGCAGCCGCTCGCGCGCTACGACGCCGGACTCGTCATTCCGCGGGCCACCTGGGCCGAATGCGTCCTCTTCAAGGCCCTGGCCGCACGCTTCGTGATGCTGGCCCCGGAGCGGCTGGACGCCCAGGGACGTCAGACCGAGGTCGTGGAGGCGCTCGTCGCCGCCTACCTGGACCGGCCGGAACGACTCGACCCGATGTTCGCCCGTGATCTCGCCGTGGCGGGGGACCGCGGGGCGTTGCGGGTGGTCGTCGACCAGGTGGCCTGCCTCTCCGACGCTCGCGCGCTGGAGCTGTGGACGACCTGGTGCGCGAGCTCCCGGGACCTTCCGCGCGCCTAGACTCGGGTGTCTGGCCAGCACCGCGACGAGGCCGCGGGGCACGGGCCCGACCGGGGAGGATGACGCAGTGCCGCGGATCCGTGAGGAGGACGTCCAGCGCGTGAAGGAGCGCGCGCGGCTCGACGACGTCGTCCGCGAGCACGTCACGCTCCGCACCGCCGGCGTGGGGTCCTTCAAGGGGCTGTGCCCCTTCCACGACGAGAAGACCCCGTCCTTCACGATCCGCCCGGCCCTCGGCACGTGGCACTGTTTCGGCTGCGGCGAAGGCGGCGACGTCATCAGCTTCGTGCAGAAGATCGACCACCTCACGTTCGTCGAGGCGGTCGAGCGGATCGCCGGCCAGGTCGGGGTGGAGCTGCGCTACGAAGACGGGGGCGGGCCGCGCGAGCACTCACCTGGGCGGCGGACCCGCCTGGTCGAGGCGCATCGCCTCGCCGAGGAGTTCTACACCCGGACGTTGCTGACCAGTCCGGACGCCCGGGCGGGGCGCGATTTCCTGCGCGCGCGCAGCTTCGACAGCGCCGCGGCACGTCAGTTCGGGGTCGGCTACGCGCCGCGGGGCGGCGACGACCTGGCGCGACTGCTGGTGGACAAGGGGTTCACGGAGGAGGAAGTGCTCACCGCGGGTCTCGTACGTCGCGGACGAGGGTTGTACGACGCGTTCCGCGGCCGGCTGATGTGGCCGATCCGCGACATCACGGGGGATCCGGTGGGCTTCGGCGCCCGCCGTCTCTACGAGGACGACCGGCTCCCCGCTAAATACCTGAACACCTCGGAGACGCCGATCTACCGCAAGTCGTCGGTCCTCTACGGGCTCGACCTGGCGAAGAAGTCGATCGCGCGGGAGCGGGTCGCCGTGATCGTGGAGGGCTATACGGACGTCATGGCCTGCCACCTCTCCGGCGTGGAGGGCGCCGTGGCCACGTGCGGCACGGCCTTCGGGGCCGATCACGTCAAGCTGCTGCGCCGCATCCTGCGCGACGAGGCCGGCGGGCCCCCGGCGAGGGCGGTGTTCACCTTCGACGGGGACGTGGCGGGTCAGGCGGCCGCGATGAAGGCGTTCGACGGCGATCAGCAGTGGGCGAGCCAGAGTTTCGTGGCGGTCGCGCAGGCCGGGCAGGACCCGTGCGAGTTGCGCCTGTCCGCCGGGCCGCAGGCCGTGCAGGCCCTGGTCGAGGACGCGGTCCCGATGTTCGAGTTCGCCGTGCGGACCCTCCTTGCGCGCCACGACCTGGGCACGGCAGAAGGGCGGGTCCAGGCCATGCGGGCGGCCGCCCCCGTGATCGCCAAGATCCGCGACCAGGCACTTCGCCCTGAATACACCCGGCTCGTGGCCGGGTGGATCGGGATCGACATCGAGCAGGTGGTGGCGGAGGTGGCGCGCGTGGGCCGCGCCGAGCGCCGCTCGCAGGGTTCAGGAGGAGCCGGCGGATCGCCCGCGGGTCGGGAGGACACCCGCCGCGCGGCGCGGGACGGCGTCGCGCGCGAGGCCGGGGACGATGGGCGCGGGGAGGCCGGATCCGCGGACGCCGATGCGCCGACCGAGGATCCGTACCCTCCGCCCGACCCCCGCGACCCGGTCGTCGACCTAGGAATGCAGGTCCTCCAGGTGTTGCTGCAGCACCCGCTGCTCGTCCCCGAACAGGACGTGGCCGCCGTGGATCCGGCGTCCTTCACGTCGCCGTCGCTGCGGGTGATCTTCGAGACGATCAGGGGCCTGGGGAGGGACGCCGCGACGGGTGCCTCCGCAGCCGGTTGGGTGAGCCAGGTCGCGCAGGCCGTTCCCCAGTCGGTCGTGCCCCTGGTGACACACCTGTCCGTGGCCCCGCTGCGGCTCTCGCTTGACCCTGCGACCGGCGAACCGGAGGTCCGGCACGTGGGTCGGCTTCTGTTGGAGATCAGCGAGATCGGGCAGCGTCGGGTGATCGCGGACTCCCTGTCCGCGTTGCGCCGACTGGAGGCCAGCGACCCGGACGCCGCCCGCGAGCTGAGCGTCACCCTGAACCGTCGGCAGGTCGAGCTGGCCGCGCTGAGAGAGAGGTACCTCTGATGCGCTGGCTGCGCCGAGGGGAAGGCCCTGCGCCGGAATGGGCGCTCGTGCACCTGGAGCTGCGCGCCCCCGATCGGGTGCTGGCCTGGGGCCAGGACACCGTGACGGGAGCCTGCATCGTCGCGTCGCTGTACGCCCTGCACCACCTCCCGCCTGGCGCGTCGACCAGTCCTCACCTCGGTGGTGACCTGGCCCTCGCGGTGCTCCCGACCGGTGTTGCGGCGGGAGCGTCCGTCCGCTGGAGCCGGCCGTGGCTGGACGTGCTCGCCGGTTCCTGGGAGCCGCGCACCCACACGTTGAGTGTCACCTGGGCCGACGGTAGCCGCGCGTCGATGTGGACGCTGAAGGAGCGGCAGCTCCGGCTCCCCTCGGTGTTCCAAGAACGTGTCCGCGCGAGCCTGTACGTCAGCACGCCGGTCGAAGTCGGGGGACGGCCGGTCGGCCAAGTGGCGCTGCGGCGTGACCTCGCCACCGGCGAGTTGCGCGAGCAGGTCTCCTGGCGGCGAGGGCGACCCACGACCGACCCCGCCGTCGCCGCGGAAGTGGACCGGCTCCTGGCGGATCTGCGCGATCAGGCGGGGCTCTAGCGCTGCGCGGCTCAGGGCTTGTCTGCTCCGGTCGATGGGAAGTCCGGTGCCGCCGGCCCGGTTTCACCGTCGGGCGATTCGTTTGCTAGGCTCGCCCGTGCTTGCCGATCCCCCGTAGCTCAACTGGCAGAGCATTCGACTGTTAATCGAAGGGTTATTGGTTCGAGTCCAATCGGGGGAGCGCTGCTGAAGGCCCCGTGCCACGTCCGTTCACGCGGGTGTGGCCGAGGGCCTTCTTCCCTCCCCGGGGCCGGGC
>CAKUSI010000108.1 GCA_934678955.1 uncultured Austwickia sp.
TACCACGGCAAGTGCGGCGTCTGCGAGTTCGGTGAGGTGTGCGGCGGGTCGCGCAGCCACGCGTACGCCGTGACCGGAGACATCCTCGGCTCGGACCCGACCTGCGTCTACCTGCCCCCAACCCTGGACGCCGTCCCCGAGCGGCCGGGCCACGCCGCGCCCTAGGCCGTCACACCGGTCTGACTGTGCGACTCCTCGCACTCCGCTTCGTCGTCACACCGCGGGCGTGAAGAAGTACGTCGTATGCTCGCTGATCCGGCCCATCCCGTCGAACACGAAGAACGCCGCGAAGCCCATCGCCATCCGGTCGCCGTCGCGCAGCTGGCCCTCATACATCCCTTGCGCCGCGACCAGCGAGTCCTCCACCAACACGTCGCGGACCAGGTGCCGCCCGGCGGCGAGCTTGCGGTCGGTCTCGTAGTAGGCGCGCAACTGCTCGATCCCGGTCATCGTCCGGTAGCCGGGGCGGCGATACAGCACGTCCCCCGAGAAACACCCCAGCACGGCGTCCAGGTCGTCACGGTCGAGCGCGTCGTAGTAGGCGAGCACTGCCTGGCGCAGCTCATCGGGGGAGGCGGTCTCTCGTCGCATGGACCCACCGTACGGGGCCGCGCCGTTCCACACCACGGCCGCGCGCCCCCCACCAGGCATCGTGTCCCGCCAGGTGACGGGCCCGTCAGGCGATGCCCCCCGGTCGGACCGCCCCTGCGCCTCCGCCGGCTCCCCGTCGGGGTCGAAGGTCTCGTCGGGGTCGAATGCCTCGTCGGGGTCGAATGCCTCGTCCGGGTCGAAGGCCTCGTCGATGCGGGGCAGCTCGTTGGTGTCGGGATCCTGCTCATAGAGGTCGTCCCCGTAGCTGTCCCGCAGCTGCGCGCTCGGGTGCGGGCCCCGGCGCCGCAGCGGGTTGACCCCCAGCAGCTGCGAGACCTTCCAGGCGCAGAACACCATCAACAGGACGTTGAGGGCGACGAACGCCACGCGCGAGGACAGCGGGAACCGACCGGGCGCGAACCAGGTGGGCAGCACCATCATGTTCACAGCGATCACCGCGAAGTAGATGAACACCGCCACCCGCTGCGACCGCGTGTCCCCCGCGCTCAACCGACGTCCCCCTCGCTGTCGTGGGCGACGCCAGACGGCGTCACTCCCACTCGATGGTGCCAGGTGGCTTGCTCGTCACGTCAAGCACCACGCGGTTGATCTCCTTGACCTCGTTGGTGATTCGCGTGGAGATGGTGGCCAACACGTCGTACGGGATGCGGCTCCAGTCGGCCGTCATCGCGTCCTCGCTGCTGACCGGGCGCAGCACGATCGGGTGTCCGTACGTCCTTCCGTCGCCCTGCACCCCGACCGAGTGGACGTCCCCGAGCAAGACCACCGGGCACTGCCAGATGTCGCGGTCCAACCCGGCGCGATGCAGCTCCTCGCGGGCGATGAGGTCCGCCGCGCGCAGCACCTCCAGCCGCTCCCGCGTGACCTCCCCGACGATCCGGATGCCGAGGCCAGGGCCGGGGAACGGCTGACGCCACACGATGGCCTCGGGCACCCCGAGTTCCAGCCCGACCTGGCGGACCTCGTCCTTGAACAGGTCGCGCAGAGGCTCCACCAGCGTGAACTGCAGGTCTTCCGGGAGACCGCCGACGTTGTGGTGGCTCTTGATGTTGGCCGCGCCGGAGCCGCCGCCGGACTCCACGACGTCCGGGTAGAGCGTCCCCTGGACCAGGAACTTCACCGGGTGTTCGGCCACCTCGCCGGGGTCGGCGTGGCCGGCGCGCCCGGCGACGATGTCCCGCGCGGCGCGCTCGAACGCGCGGATGAACTCCCGCCCGATGGCCTTGCGCTTCTCCTCGGGGTCGCGGATCCCGGCGAGCGCGTCGAGGAAGGTCTGCGAGGCGTCGACGGTCACCAGGTCCACGCCCGTGGCCTCGACGAAGTCCTTCTCGACCTGCTCGACCTCACCGGCCCGCAACAGTCCGTGATCGACGAAGACGCAGGTCAGCTGATCGCCCACGGCCCGGTGCACGAGCGCTGCGGCGACCGAGCTGTCCACACCGCCGGACAGGCCGCAGATCACCCGGTCCGATCCGACCTGCTCGCGGATGCGCCGGACCTGCTCCTCGACGATGCTGCCCGGTGTCCAGTCGGCGCCGAGCCCCGCGCCGCGGCGCAGGAAGTTCTCCAGCACGGACTGCCCGAAGGCGGAGTGCTTCACCTCGGGGTGCCACTGCACCCCGTAGAGCCGGCGCTCGTCGTCCTCGAAGGCCGCGACCGGGGCGCCCGGCGTGGACGCCGTCACCACCGCTCCCGCAGGGGGACGCGTCACCGCGTCGCCGTGGCTCATCCACACCGACTGCTCGGTGGGCTGGCCCGCGAACAGGGTGGATTCGGTCTCGCTGCGCCGCATCGGGGTGGCGCCGTATTCGGAGCGACCGGTCCGCTCGACCTCGCCGCCGAGGGCCTTGGCCATCGCCTGGAACCCGTAGCACATCCCGAACACCGGGACCCCGGCCTCCAGCAGGGCCGGGTCGACGCCCGGGGCGTCGGGCGAATAGACCGACTGGGGCCCCCCCGTCAGGACGATCGCCGCAGGGCCTCGGGCGAGCAGCTCGGCGGTCGGCGTCGTGTGCGGCACGACTTCGCTGAAGACGCTGGCCTCGCGGATCCGACGTGCGATGAGCTGCGCATACTGCGCGCCGAAGTCGACGACGAGAACCGGCTGCGCATGGGGGTCGACGGTCACGAGCGCAGCCTAGCGGGGCGTGGCCGGCGGCAGCGCGAGCCTCGGCGTCGGTCAGGACGTGAGTCGGGAGAGGATCGCCTTGACCTCTTGGGCCACCTTGTGCTCGGCCCAGAACGAGAGGAACGGTACGCACCCGGCCAGCATGATCAGCACGAGCTTGCCGATGCCCCATCGCACCTTCATCCCCAGGTGGAGCGTCGCGGCCGCGTAGACCATGAACAGGAATCCGTGGGGCTGAGGCCACCACCACAGCGGGTTGTCCCGGCCCTTCAGCCCCGCCCCGTAACTCAGGTAGACCTCCACCAGCAGCACGAGCAGGCCGACGCCGACCACGAACGCCATCACCCGGAAGAACGTGAACGCCGAGCGGATCTCCTTCGCAGGAGCGAGCGGGCGGGCGGGGGCGGTGGTGCTCATCGGCTGGGTTCTCCTTCGAGAGGCCGCGCGGTCGCGGCGCTGGTCGGATCGGACGGTATGGGGGCGGGCTGGGCGTCGTGGCCGTCGGGGACGGCCTGGCCCGTGCGTTCCTTGTGGTCCTCCCGGACCATCCGCCACCACATGTAGATGGCGAACCCGGCGAAGAACCACCACTGGAGCGCATATCCCAGGTTGCGCCACGTGAAGCCCCCCGAGTCCGGCGGCGGTGGGGGGACGCGCTCGAGGCCAGCGGGGGCCACGGCGGTCGAGCCGTCGAGCGGGATCTCATCGGCCGCGAACACGAACGCGTTGTAGAGGTCCCCGGGCCACAGGTTCACGAGCGTCGCGGTGTTGAGGCGCTGCAGCTGGCCGGGCGGCATGTGGCGGTACTCGTCCGGGCTCGGCTCCCCCACGGCCAGCGTGCCGTGCACCTCGACGCGGCCCGACGGTGCCGGGGGCAGCGCCTGCGGATCGGTGACGAACCCGCGCAACACCGGCATGATCCCGCCACCCTCGTCGAGGACGAGGGCGTCGACGAGCCAATAGCCCACGCGGTCGCCCAGCTTGCGGTCGGTGATCAGCACGTGGTCGCTGTGCCGATAGGAGCCGACCGCGCTGACCGGGCGGGACAGCGCCGCCGTCGGGAAGGGCTCGTGCGGCCCGATGACCTGCTGGACGGGCACCTCGGGGCGCTGCGCTGCCTCACGCGCCGCCTCGATGGCGGCAGTGTCCCGAGCGACGCCCAGCTGCCAACTGCCCAAGAAGCCGAACCCGGCCATGACGGCGATCACCAGCGCGAGGAGCGCCAGCCACCGAGGTCGTACCGCGGTCCGCCACATGCCTGTCAGGCTAGCCGTCGGCCCTGACACCCCAGGTCACGGGGTCCGTGACTCCCGTCATCATCGGGAGGAAGGCGCGGGGGCGGGCACTACCGCGAGCGGCGTCAACGCCGCCTCGCGGCGCGGAATCAGCGCCGCCCCACCCACCGGTGCAGCCGCAGCGACGCGGTCACGGCGTCGACCCCCACGCGGGAGCGCCACCGGGGCGGCAGCTCGAAGGGCATGAGCCGCTGTACGCCGATCGCCTGCGGCTCGGTGAACTTCAACAGCCCCTCCGCGCCGTGCCGTCGGCCGAGACCGGAGTCCTTCATCCCGCCCATGGGGGCGGCCATCGAGCCGTAAGTGGTGGCGTACGCCTCGTTCACGTTCACGCTCCCAGCCTGGAGCAAGGTGGCGATCCTTCGGCCCCGCCGCACGTCGCGGGTCCACACCGAGGCATTGAGCCCGTACTCCGAGTCGTTGCAGGCCCGGATCGCCTCGCCGTCGCCGTCCACCCGGTAGACGCTGACGACGGGCCCGAACGTCTCCGCGCGGCACACCTCCATCGTCTCGGTGACGCCTTCCAGGACCGTGGGCTCGTAGAACCACGGCCCCAGGTCCGGTCGGGCGCGGCCGCCGGCCAGCACCGTGGCGCCCTTGCCCACCGCGTCGTCCACGTGCCGCGCGGTCGTCGCCAGTTGCGCCGGGCCAGCCAGGCAACCCATGTCGGCACCGTAATCGAGCCCCCAGCCCAAGCGCATGGCGCGCACGGCGGGGACGAAGCGGGCGAGGAACTCCTCGGCGATCTCCCGGTGGAGGTACAGCCGCTCGATGCCGAGGCAGAGCTGCCCCGCGGAGGTGAAGGCGCCGCGGATCGCGCCGTGGACCGCGCGATCCAGGTCCGCGTCCTCCGCGACGTACATCGGGTTCTTCCCGCCCAGCTCGAGGGACACGCCGACGAGTCGCTGGCCCGTGCTCCGCGCGATCTGCCGCCCTGTCGCGGTGGAGCCGGTGAACTGCACGTAGTCGGCCTCCTCGCAGACCGCGCCGCCGACGATCGGCCCGGGCCCGAGCACCGCCTGGGCCAGCCCCGACGGGGCGCCCGCCCGCGCGAGCAGGTGCAGGGCGAAAAGCAACGTGAGGCTGGCCTTCTCGTCGGGGCGCACGACCACGGCATTGCCCGCGACCAGCGCCGGCAGCAGGTCCGAGAATCCCATCGACAGCGGGTAGTTCCACGGGGCGACGACCCCGACGACCCCTTTCGGGTGGCGGACGGTCGTGATCTGCATCAGGCGGGCGATCGCGCCCGCCTCGCGACGGGGCGCTAGGAGCCGCCCGGCCGTGCGCGCGTAATAGCGGGCCGCCTGGGCGATGTCGAAGACCTCGTCGAACGCGTGGAGCCGCGACTTGCCGGTTTCGAGCTGGATCAGATCGAGCAGTTCTTCGCGGTGGTCGAGCACCTCGTCGTAGAAGCGCAGGAGCACTTTCGCCCGGCGCCGGACCGGCAGCGCGGCCCAGGCGGTCTGCACGGCCCGACCCCGATCCACCGCGACCCGCACGTCGTGCGGCGTGGCTGTCGGGAGGCGCGCCAGCACGCCGTCGGTCACGGGCGCGCGGACCTCGAACTCCTCCGCGGTCGGGGAGGCCACGGCGTGGGAGCGCAGCCGACGGACGAGCGTCTCGTCGAGCGGGGTCACCTCGTGCACGGTCCGGGTCCCCGGGCGGCGTGCGGACGCCGCCGACCCAGCGCGGCCCAGGCGGGGTTCCGGCTCGTCGCTCCTCAATCGCACCGCGTTGGTCATACCCATCACTTCCCCGATCCGGCGCCTCTCACCTGCCGCGAGGGCCGTCCTGGCGTCCTAGTCCTCGTCGCGCGGGGAGACGACCACCTCGACGCGCTGGAACTCCTTGAGCTCGCTGTATCCGGTCGTGGCCATGGCCCGGCGCAGCGCGCCGGCGAGATTGGTCGTGCCATCCGCGGCCCTGCCGGGGCCGTGCAGGATCTCCGCGAGAGGGGCCACGGTCCCGACGTGGACGCGCTCCCCCCGGGGCAGCTGCTCGTGGTGCGCTTCGGGCCCCCAGTGGAAGCCGCGGCCCGGCGCCTCCTGCGCTCGCGCCAGCGCCGAGGCGAGCGTGACCGCGTCCGCGCCGCACGCGATGGCTTTGACGATGTCGCCGGACCAGCTCATCCCACCGTCGCCGATGACGTGGACGTAGCGGCCGCCGGACTCGTCGAGGTAGTCCCGTCGGGCTGCGGCGACGTCGGCGATCGCGGTCGCCATCGGGGCCTTGATGCCGAGCGTGCGCTGGGTGGTGTGGGCGGGGCCGCCGCCGAAGCCGACGAGCACCCCGGCGGCGCCGGTGCGCATGAGGTGCAGGGCAGCCGTGTAGGTCGCCGCGCCGCCGACGATGACCGGCACGTCGAGTTCGTAGATGAACCGCTTCAGGTTCAGCGGCTCGGCCTGGCTGCTGACGTGCTCGGCGGACACGGTCGTCCCCCGGATCACGAAGATGTCGACGCCCGCCTCGATGACGGTCCGCCAGTGCTCCTGGGTGCGCTGCGGCGACAGCGCCCCGGCCACCACCACGCCGGCGTCGCGGATCTGCCGGAGACGCTCGGTGATGAGGCCGGGCTTGATCGGCTCGGCGTAGAGCTTCTGCATCTGGGCCGTGATCGCCCCGCCGTCGCCCCCGGCGTCCGCGATCTGCGCCAGCAGGAGCTCCGGGTGCTCATAGCGCGTCCACAGGCCTTCGAGGTCGAGAACGCCGAGACCTCCGAGCCGACCGAACGCGATGACCGTCTCGGGGCAGCAGACCGAGTCCATCGGCGCGGCCACGAACGGGAGATCGAAGGCGTAGGCGTCGATCTGCCACGTCAGCGAGACGTCATCCGGGGCCCGCGTGCGCCGGGAGGGGACGATGGCGATCTCGTCAAAGGCGTACGCTCGGCGGCCCCGCTTGCCCCGGCCGATCTCGATCTCGGTCATCGCACAAGGCTACTCGGCGCTGGCAGAGTCGGCGGACGGCCCGATCGAGGACAGCACCCGTCGGCCCTGCTCCAGCCCGGCGTCGAAGACCGCCTCGTTCTCGAAGACATAGTCGAGGAGGCCGCGACGCTCGTGCAGCTCGATCTCGTGGAGCTCGATGTGGTGGTATCCCGCGCTCGACAGCTCCCCAGAGGCCAGAAGCGCGTTGACCAGCATGATCTGGCCCCGCTCCCCGGCGTACGATCCGTCGAAGAACACCTGGTTCTTCAGGTCCTGGATCGCCGCGAAGCTCCTCGGCAGGTCCTCCCCCGTCCACGCGTGCGCGAGGGGCCGCACCGCCACGATGTCGGTGGCCGGCCACAGCTCAGAGAGCATCATCTGGCGGAAGTAGGCCCCGTCGAGGAAGCCCGAGGACTTGTCGAAGCCGTATTCGTACAACCACAGCCCGTCCTTGATCGCCTGCGCGGTGATCCGCTGGTAGACGGTCCGTGGCCGGTGCCGGCTCTCCCGGCCGGGGTCGTAGTCGTCGCGGCGGCCTGTGCGCCGCTCGTAGAGGTCCAAGGCGGCGGGGTTGAGGTGGACGTGCTCCAGCCCCGCGGCCGGGTGGTAGCTGTTGAACACGATCGCCACGTCGGCCGTGTTGAACCGGGCCGCCATCTCCTCGTAGTACTGGTCCGGAAAGTCGGGCACCAGCATCCGCCCCGGCGCGATCGCCAACGACTGTTCCAGCCAGGAGACGCGCGGCCACCCGAGGGCGATCTTGAACCACGCCCTCCAGTAGTTGCGGACCAGGTCCTTCGGGTACTCCCACCGGGCCGGACGGACCGCGCCGCGCACCCCGAACAGGCCCAGGAGGGCCGTGTCCAGGTCTCGGATCCCGGTGCGCTCGCCCTGGGCGATCAACTCCCGAAGTGGCTCGCGCAAGGAGGGACCCCGATCCCCGGCCAACAGAAACTCGTCCACCCAGGCGAGCTGCCCGGAGGTGCACGAGATGATCAGCGGCTTGATCTGCAGGTCTCGGACGGCCTGCAGCACTCCCGCGCCGAACGCGTTGCTGCCGGCCAGTCCGCCCAGCGCCAGCCCCACCGAGCCCGGGGTGGCGCGCTCCCGTTCCTGGCGGATGCGCTGCGTGGTGGTCATGCCTTCACCCTGCCACTCGCGGCCGACAACGCCCCCGTTGGGTTGCTGTGACCTGCACGGCGGGAACGCAGGACGCGAGGCACCCCGCCCAGCTCAGCGGACACCGCCGGAGTAGTTCGGCGCCTCCACCATCATCTGGATGTCGTGCGGGTGCGACTCCTTCAGCCCGGCCGCGGTGATCCGCACGAAACGGCCCTGCTCCTTCAGGTCACGGATCGTGCCGCCCCCGACGTAGAACATGGACTGGCGAAGCCCGCCGACCAGCTGGTAGACGACGGCGGCGAGCGGGCCGCGGTAGGCCACCTGGCCCTCGATCCCCTCCGGGACCACCTTGTCGTCGTCGTCGACGTCGCCTTGGAAGTAGCGGTCCTTGCTGTATGAGACGCCCCGTCCGCGGGACTGCATCGCGCCGAGCGAGCCCATCCCCCGGTACGTCTTGAACTGCTTGCCGTTGATGAACACCAGCTCGCCGGGGCTCTCCTCGCAACCGGCCAGCAGCGACCCCAGCATGACGGTGTCCGCGCCCGCGACCAGGGCCTTCGCGATGTCGCCCGAATACTGCAGGCCCCCGTCCCCGATCACGGGAACCCCCGCGGGGGCGCAGGCCAGCTTCGCCTCGTGGATCGCGGAGATCTGCGGGACGCCGACGCCCGCCACCACGCGCGTGGTGCAGATCGAGCCGGGCCCCACGCCGACCTTGACCGCGTCCGCGCCCGCGTCGACCAACGCCTGGGCGCCCGCTCGGGTCGCGACGTTGCCGCCGATGACGTCCACCTCCCGCGCCGCCGGCTCGGCCTTCAGCCGTCGGATCATGTCGACCACCCCACGGGCGTGGCCGTTCGCGGTGTCCACGACCAGCACGTCGACGTCGGCCTCGACGAGGGCCATCGCCCGCTCCCAGCTGTCCCCCCAGAAGCCGACGGCGGCACCGACCCGCAGCCGGCCCGCGCCGTCCTTGGTGGCGAGCGGGTACTGCTCGGTCTTCGTGAAGTCCTTGACCGTGAAGAGTCCCCGCAGGCGCCCCTGCTCGTCGACGAGCGGCAGCTTCTCGATCTTGTTCTTGGCCAGCAGCGCGAGCGCGTCCTCCTTGGCGATCCCCACCGGGCCGGTCACCAGCGGGGCCTTGGTCATCACCTCGGCCACGCTCTTGCGCGGGTCGGACTCGAAGCGCAGGTCGCGGTTGGTGATGATGCCGACCAGGCGGTCACCGTCCTCGACGACCGGGAGACCGGAGATCCGGAACTGCCCGCAGATCCGGTCGACCTCGCCGAGGGTCGCCTCGGGCGTGGTGGTCATCGGGTCGGTGATCATCCCGTGCTCCGAGCGCTTCACCACGTCGACCTGGTGCGCCTGGGACTCGATGGACAGGTTGCGGTGCAGGATGCCCATCCCGCCCTGGCGCGCCATCGCGATCGCCATGGCCGACTCCGTGACGGTGTCCATCGCCGCGGAGACGAGCGGGATGTTGAGGGCGACGTGGCGGGAGAGCCGGGTCGAGGTGTCCGCCTCGCTCGGGATGACGTCGGTCTCCCCGGGCAGGAGGAGCACGTCGTCGAAGGTCAGGCCGATGGTCGTGAACGGGTCGGGAACCGGCTGAGCGGGCATACCGGCAGTCTACGAGCCGGCCCCGGAGGCATTCGGCCTGGTCACCCTCGGGGCTCTCGACAGGTCATCGATGCAGGACGCAGGACCATCCCGTCGGGGTCGGCAGGCACGTCCACGTCCCGCTGGGCCGCGCCCGCAGCGACGGCGCGCTCGCGGCGAGCCCTGGCGCTGGCCCCTGTCGCGGCGCCCTGGTGCGTTCCGGCGGGGGCTGCGGGGTCGTGGGCAACGCCTGTGGCGCGGTCGTGGGTGCGCCCGCAGCGCTCTCGGGGGCCGGATCGGCGCTGGGTTGCGGCTGGGGGCTCGGCTGCGGCGTCAGCGACGGCACCTCGACCGGCGAGGGGGCCGGTACGGGGGTGCCCGACGACGGGACTGTCGCGCCGTCCTGTGGCTGCTCGGGCGCGGATGACTCCTCCGGCTGCGCCACTGGCTCCGACGACGGGGCGGGCTCGTCAGGCGCGTCCGGGACGAAGGGAGCCGGCTCATCCGACGACGGCGGCGCGGACGCCGGCGCCGTCTCGCCGTCGCTAGGAGACGGCGGGTTGGAGGATGACGACGGCCACGTCGTCAGGAGCGCCGGAGGGAACGGCCGCAGAGTGAACGGACGTGACGGCGTCGTCACCGGGGTGATCGGTCTCCCGGTCCGGGAGAAGGTTTTCGATTTCCCCCGTGTTGGAGAGCTCTCCTCGTCGGACTCGTCCCCGCCAGGCCGCGTCGGCCGGGTGGGGCGAGTCGGGTGTGTCGGATGAGTGCGCGTCGGCTGGGTCGAAGCGTCCGGGTCCTGGGGAGGAGTGGTCGGAAGCGTGGGGACCGGCTCGAGCGTGCCCCGCGGGGGGGTCGGCTTCGGCCCTGGCGGCGTGGTCTGCGCCGGAAGGGGCACCACGACGGTCGCGGACGTCGGGGAGGGCAAGGTCGGGATCGCCGTCGGCGACGGGCCGGCCGGGAGCCCGGGCAGCGCCGGCGTGCCGCCGTCGAACGGAGTGGTCGTGGTGGAGCCCGGAGCGGTCGGGACGGTCACGGAAGGCGGGGGCGAGGGTTTGGTGAACGGGTCGAGGTGGCCGGTCCCGGTTGCGAGGCCCACGGCCAGCGCGCCCGCCGCGACCACGCCCCCGGCGATCGCACCCCCGGACATCCCGCTTGCCACCGCGCCGCCCGCCGCGGCTGCGGCGGCCCCCGCCGCCGCCGTCGACATGGCGGCACC
>CAKUSI010000109.1 GCA_934678955.1 uncultured Austwickia sp.
ATCCGATGACGGCTCTCGTCGAGCGGATCCCGGTGCGGATCGCCTGGCTGTTGGGCACCGTGGGGGTCGCGGTGCTGATCGGGAGCACGTTCCTGCCGTGGACGTACAACCCGGCCATCCTCGACAACCTGACGATCCTGGGGCTGCCGTCGGTGACCCAGTTCTTCTCGCTGGTGCTCGCCCTGCACGCCATGTTCATGCTGGTGATGCGCCTGCCGGCGCTCGCGGCGTGGCGGCGGGTGCTCGGTCGGCAGCAGGGGCTGCGGCGGGCGGGTCTCGGGGCGTTCGTGTATGTGCTCGTCGTGGCTCTCGCGATCATCCTGCAGGACGACGCGCTGCTGGCCGCGCTGGATCCCGGCGCGTGGCTGGCGCTGATCGGCGCGGCGTTGATCTGGGTTGCGGGGGTGGCGATCCCGAGCGAGGACGACGTGTTGGCCGTCCACCACCGGTTCCCCGGCTGGGTGGAGATCCTCGTCGTGGTCGCGCTGGTCGCCCTCGGGTTGGGCGGGGCCGCCTACGGCCTGAGCCTCGACGACGGCGCGATGCTCGTCGCGTTCCTGACCTTCGTGGGGGCGCTCCTCGCGGGGGCCTCGGCGGGCGGGTTCTTCGACTGGGTGTTCGTGGTGACCGGTCACCACCGGCACGTGCTGATCCTCGCGACGTTCGTCGCCGCGTTCAGCTTCCCGATCACGCAGGACGGGTCGGACGCGAACATGAACATCGCGACCAACGTGCTGATCTTCGCGGCCACGGCGATGGGGCTCAACATCGTCGTCGGTCTCGCGGGGCTGCTCGACCTCGGCTACATCGCCTTCCTCGGGGCGGGCGCGTACGTCGGGGCGATCCTGTCGAGCTCGGTCTTCGCGACCGTGGGGTGGACGCCGCCGTTCCTCGTCGTCGTGCTGATCGGGGCGGTCGTGTCGGCGATCCTCGGCCTGATCATCGGGTCCCCCACCCTGCGGGTCTCGGGGGACTATCTGGCCATCGTGACGCTGGCGTTCGGCGAGATCTTCCGGCTCGCGATGTTCAACCTCGACGGCAACAACGGGCCCAACCTGACGCGGGGCCCGAACGGCATCGGCGCGATCCCGGAGCTGAACCTGTTCGGCTTCGATTTCGGGGCGAGCCACACGATCGGCGGGGTGACGTTCACCCGCTTCGCGAACTACTACTTCCTGCTCCTGGTCGTGATCGGCTTCATCATCCTGGTGTTCACCCGGCTCAACAACAGCCGTATCGGCCGTGGCTGGATCGCCATTCGCGAGGACGAGCGGGCCGCCGAGGCCATGGGCGTCAACACGTTCGGGCTCAAGCTGCTGGCTTTCGCCGGCGGGGCGACCCTGGCCGGGCTGGCCGGGACGATCAAGGCGCACGTGGACACGGCGGTGTCGCCGGACCAATACCAGTTCCTGGAGTCGGCGTTCCTGCTCGCGGCCGTCGTGCTCGGCGGCATGGGAACGGTCGTCGGGGTGATCATCGGGGCGGTCATCCTCAAGCTGCTGCCCGAGAAGCTGCGGTTCTTCTCCGAGAACCGCCTGCTCCTCTTCGGCCTGCTGCTCGTGCTGATGATGCGCTTCCGCCCGGAGGGGCTGGTCGCGAGCCGGCGTCGCAAGCTGGAGTTCCACGAGGAGGACGAGGCGTTGGCCCAGCAGGTCGAGCACGTCTACAGCGAGGCGCGGTCATGACGCGCTCTGACGAGCCGATCCTGGTCGCCCGCGGCGTCACCAAACGCTTCGGCGGCCTGGTCGCCGTCAACGGGGTCGACCTCGACGTGCACCCCGGCGAGATCATGGGCCTGATCGGCCCGAACGGCGCCGGCAAGACGACGTTCTTCAACTGCCTCACCGGCATGTATCGTCCGACCGCCGGCGAGGTCCGCTTCGATGGCGCCGTGCTGCCCGCGAAGCCGCGCAAGGTCGTGAAGGCGGGGATGGCCCGTACGTTCCAGAACATCCGCCTCTTCGCCAACATGACCGCGCTGGAGAACGTGATGGTGGGGCGGACCTGCCGCACCTCCACCGGCCCGCTGACCGCGATCCTGCACGGCCCGAAGTTCCACCGCGAGGAGCGGGAGACCCGCGAGCGCGCCCGGGAGTTGCTGGCATACGTGGGCCTGTCGGACTCCGAGGAACACCTCGCCCGCAACCTCCCGTACGGCCATCAGCGCCGCCTCGAGGTGGCCCGGGCTCTCGCGACCGACCCGAAGCTGCTGCTCCTCGACGAGCCGACCGCGGGCATGAACCCGCAGGAGACCCGCGACGCCGAGAAGCTGATCTTCCGGATCCGCGACAGCGGCCTGGCCGTCCTCGTGATCGAGCACGACATGCGGTTCATCTTCACGCTGTGCGACCGCGTGCTCTGCCTGGTCCGCGGCGAGCGGCTGGTCGAGGGGACGCCCGCGCAGGTGCAGGGCGATCCGCGGGTGATCGAGGCCTACATCGGCACGCCCGACGAGCCCCACGAACCCCCGGAGCCGCGAGCGGAGCAGCAGCGATGAGCCCGGAAGCACCCGCATCGAGCCCCCTGCTCGAGGTCGCCGACCTGGGTGTCGCCTACGGGCGGATCCAGGCCGTCAAGGGAATCTCGTTCGCGGTGCACCCGGGCCAGGTGGTGTGCCTGATCGGTACGAACGGCGCCGGCAAGACCACGACCCTGCGGACGATCTCCGGGCTGCTGCGCCCCACGCGCGGCCGGATCACGTTCGAGGGCGAGCGGATCGACGCGGTCGCGGCGCACAAGATCGTGTCCCGCGGCATCGCCCACGCCCCCGAGGGGCGACGCATCTTCCCGCGGATGACCGTGCGGGAGAACCTGATGCTGGGCGCGTACGCCCGCCACGACAAGAAGGTCTCGACCGACCTCGACGGCGTCTACGAGCTGTTCCCGATCCTGGCCGAGCGGGCCGACCAGCCGGCGGGCACGTTCTCCGGGGGGGAGCAGCAGATGCTGGCGATCGGCCGAGCGATGATGAGCCACCCGCGGCTGCTTCTCCTCGACGAGCCGTCGATGGGACTATCCCCGCTCATGATGCAGCGGATCATGGCCACGATCCGCACGCTGCGCGACCAGGGCACCACGATCCTGCTCGTGGAGCAGAACGCGCTGGCGGCCTTGCAGCTGGCCGACTACGGGTATGTGCTCGAAGTCGGCCGGATCGTCTCCTCCGGAACGGGCGCGGACCTGCTGGCCAGCGACGATGTACGGAAGGCCTACCTCGGCGAAGGCTGACTGCGTACGCTTCCCGCCCACGGGCGGCAACCGGCGCGCGGCACCTGCGATGTTGCGTACCCTTCCCGCCCACGGGCGCCAACGGGCGCCGCCCACCAGCGCAAACGCGTACGCTTCCCGCCCACGGGCACGAACGGGCACGACCCGCCAGCACGAACGCGTACCTTTCCCGCCCACGGGCACGAAGTGGCGCGACCCGCCAGCGCAAACGCGTACGTTTCCCGCCCACGGGCACGAAGTGGCGCGACCCGCCAGCGCAAACGCGTACCCTTCCCGCCCACGGGCAGCAACCGGCGCCACCCACCAGCGCAAACGCGTACCCTTCCCGCCCACGGGCGGGTGTTCAGACCCTGCGGCGTCGACCCGTCAGGCGAGGCGCGCGGCCGACCCCTCAACCTGGACCTCGCGCGGGGTGAGGCCCCGGTTGGCGGGGCCCACCTTGACGTCGCCGGTCACCCGGTCGAACTCGCTGCCGTGCACGACGCAGTGCAGGTTTCCCCGGCTGGAGATCCGGGTGATCTTGGCGGCCTGGTGCGTGCACACGTCGCTGAACGCGATGAAGCGGCCCTGCTCCGGGTGGCTCAGGATGATCCCGACGTCGTTGAAGATCCTGGCCTCCCCCACGGGAACCTCGTCGCCGGAGACCGCCGCCACGATCCTCTGCGACGCCTGCTCGGTGAGGCTCTGCAGCCCCGACGGGACCTCGGCCACCTTCCCGCCGCAGCCGCCCAGGACCGTGACGGTGGCCCCGGCGATGGTGACGGTCGCCCCGACCTGCAGCACCGTGCGGCGCGTCGGGTGGGCGATGGCGGGCAGCTCGGCGGGCACAGAAGTCTCCTTCGTCGGCGCGATGGCGGAACCCTCACCCTAATGCGCCACCCCGGCGCCACCGTCACCGCTGGCCTGCCTGCCCTCGCGTGCACGAGAGCCTCCGTCCCCGCCGGCGCCGGGGTGGCGGCGCTGGCGGGGACGTGGCGCTACGCGCCGGGAGCCTTCGATCCGCCGTCAGTTCGCGGCGAACAGCTCCGTACGGAACTCCATCCGCGGCCGCTCCTTCACCACGGTGAACGCGTACGACTGCGTGAACTCCCGCCCGTAGCTGTCGGTCGCGATCACCTGCGCGCGGTGGACGCCCTCGCCCAGATCCTGCGGCAGGTCCAGGCGCCACAGGTGGTGCATCCGGTCGGCGAGGTTGTTGCCCGGACGTGCGGCCCCGGGTCCGTACTGGCTGCCTCGGTAAAGGCGGTAACCCTGCGCCTCGTCGTCGCCGCTCGAGGACTGCTGCGCGGTCCTGCCCACCGACAGCTGCCGGATCGCCGACACCGGGTCGGCGTAGTCGGCGCCGCTGAGCGTGCCCTCGCCGCGGGCCGGCTGGGTGCGCTGCGCCTGAAGGGTCTTGCCGGCCAGCCGAACCCTGACGGTCGAGTCGGTGGCGCCCATTAAGAAGTTGGTGGTGAGCCAGGAACCCTCGGCGAGTTCGGCGGTCGTGACCATGTTCGGGTCGCCGAGGTCGTTGTAGTTCAGCGGCGGGACCGCGCCGGAGTTGTTGTTGGGGTTCGCCTTGCGCCAGGTGTCGAGCGTCGTGAACCAGGACCGGAACGTCGGTGTCGACATCCCGACGTTGAGCTGCTTCTCGCCCTCCTTCGCGCCGCGGACCGTGAACCGCTCCTTGAAGGTGTTGCCGGAGATGTCGAGCGTGAGCACCCCGGGGCGCCCTCCGTCGCGCTGGAACGCCATCGGCACGCCGTCCTCATTGAGGTCGCCGGAGTACCAGTCGCCCGAGATCGCGCCGGCCACGATGTGCGGGAACGGGAGCTTCTCGACGCCCATGACCTTCCGCCACGGGCCGTAGCTGTCGCCCGCTTTCAGGTTCTCGATCGAATGGGTGTGCCCAGACGTGTGGACGACCCGGCGGCCCTCGAGCATCGCGTACACCTCCTTCACCTGGTCGAGCTGGTGCACCGGAGAGTCCATGTCCGCGTAGGTCAGGAACGGGATGTGGCTCGCGATGACGATCAGCTTGTCCTTCGGCGTCGCGTCGATGTCGGCCTTGAGCCAGGCGAGCTGGTTGTCGTCCAGGCGGCCGTTGTAGCGCGGTGTCTTCTCGGGATCCGAACACTGGGTGCCGAGCCGGCCGGCAGGGCTGTCGACCGCATCCGTGCACGGATAGCGCACGTCGTTCAGAGCGATCACATGGGTGTCGCCCACGTTGTACGAGAAGTAATCCGGGCCCATCTGCGCGCGGAAGGTGTCCATGCTGTGATCGGGATCCGTGGCGTCGAAGTCGAGGTCATGGTTGCCCGGCAGGAATCGCACCGGGCCGTTGATCATCCCGATGGCCTGCTTCATCTGCGGATAGAGGCCGAGGTCGTCGCCGGCGACGTCGCCGAGGAAGAGCACGCCGCAGGCGCTCAGCTCACCGCGGTCGGCGATGTCCTTGAGCGCGCCGATCGTCGCGTAGCCGATCTCCCGACCCGAGTATGTCTGGAGGTCGCCCGCCATGACGCAGCCCTGCTCCTTCGCCGCCGACGCCTTGGACTTCATCAGCGGGAAGTTCACGGCGCTCGGCACCGGGCCGGTCGGGGCGATGCCGCCGAAGCGCAGTTTCGGCGAACCGTTGGGCAGGTGGTGGTAGCCGAACTGGGCGATGCGGTGTTCGTCCACCGGCACCTGGTATCCGGACGGCTGCGAGACCGTCACGGTCATGTTGTCGTAAGCGGGCAGCGTGTATCGGCCGTCCGGGTCGGTCGTGGTCACCTCCCGGCCGTTGCTGACCACGACGCCGCCGACCCCCTTGTCCCGCTGGCCGAGACTGCTGTCCTGATCGACGTCCTCGAAGACGGTGCCGGTGATGGTGTCGGCCGCGGCGCGGCGGGCGCCGACGTCGCGGACGACCTCGACCTTGCCGACGTATGTCTCCGCGGGGACCGTCTCACCGCGCAGGCCTCCAGCGGCCTGGGCGGTGAGGGGCGCGGTGGCTTCGGTGATGGTGACCGCGCCGCCGGTGGCGCCGACGAGGGCCAGAGCGCCGAAGGCGGCGGTGACGGCCCGGGTCCGCCGCAGGCGGGGGGCGGGGTGGGTACGAGGGGACACGGGGACTCCTTGGGATGTGGGGGTGTGCTCCCCACGACCCTGGGGGCCGACTGTGAACTCCACGTGGCTCCGCCCGGACGGTTCGCTGACGGCTTGTCGGGCATCAGTTGGCGAAACACCCAGTCGCCGACAGGATCTCGACGACCGCCGCGCCGTCGACTCGGTGTGGTGGCGCGCCGGAGTGGCCGGATCAGGCCTGGCGGGCCCGGCGCAGGGCGGCGCTCGCGCGCGGCTTGGCGGGGCGTGCCGTCGTGGCCGCCGCCCCGGCGGCGGGGCGCTTGGCGGTGCGCGTCGTGCCCGACGCGTTTCTCCCGCCCTTCGCGGGCTGATCGGTCTCGCTCTTGGTCTCCTGGATGTCGGTCCCGGTCCGGGCGCCGACGTCGCCGACCGTCCCTTCGCTCGGTGTCCCCCGCCCACCGGTCGCGGGCGTCCCACCGCGCGACCCATCCGCCGACACGTGCCCCTCGCGGGCGAGGACCGGGGCCAGGAACCGCCCCGTGTAGCTGACGTCGCACCGCGCGACCTGCTCGGGCGTCCCCGCCGTCACCACGGTGCCGCCCCCGTCGCCGCCCTCCGGGCCCATGTCGACCACCCAGTCGGCGCTCTTGATCACGTCGAGGTTGTGCTCGATCACAATCACCGTGTTGCCCTTGTCGACCAGCCCCTGCAGCACGATCAGGAGCTTGCGGATGTCCTCGAAGTGCAGACCCGTCGTGGGCTCGTCGAGCACGTAGATCGTCCGGCCGGTGGAGCGGCGCTGCAGCTCCGAGGCCAGCTTCACCCGCTGCGCCTCGCCCCCGGAGAGGGTCGTGGCCGCCTGGCCCAGCCGGACGTAGCCCAGGCCGACGTCGTTAAGCGTCGTCAAGTGCCGCGAGATGGCGGGGACCGCCTCGAAGAACGTCGCGGCCTCCTCGATCGGCATGTCGAGCACGTCCGCGATCGTCTTGCCCTTGAAGTGCACTTCGAGCGTCTCCCGGTTGTACCGCGCGCCGTGGCACACCTCGCAGGGCACGTACACGTCGGGCAGGAAGTTCATCTCGATCTTGAGCGTGCCGTCCCCCGAGCACGCGTCGCACCGACCGCCCTTGACGTTGAACGAGAACCGGCCGGGCAGGTAGCCCCGCACCTTGGCCTCGGTCGTCTCGGCGAAGAGCCGGCGGATGTGGTCGAAGACCCCGGTGTACGTCGCCGGGTTGCTGCGCGGGGTCCGCCCGATCGGGCTCTGGTCGACGTGCACCACCTTGTCCAGGTGCTCCAGCCCGGTCACCGTCCGGTGGCGCCCCGGGACGTGCCGCGCGTTGTTCAGCCGGTTGGCCATCACGTGATACAGGATGTCGTTGACCAGCGTGGACTTCCCGGAACCGCTGACCCCCGTCACCGCCACGAAGACGCCGAGCGGGAAGCTGACGTCGATGCCCCGCAGGTTGTTCTGCGTGGCCCCCAGCACCGCCACCTGGCGGGCGGGGTCGACGGGGCGGCGGACCGCGGGCACGGGGATCGTGCGGCGCCCGCTGAGGTAGGCGCCCGTGATCGACTCGGCCGACTCCAGCAGCCCGGCGACCGATCCCGAGTGCACGATATGCCCGCCGTGTTCCCCCGCGCCGGGCCCGATGTCGACGATCCAGTCCGCCGTCGAGATCGTGTCCTCGTCGTGCTCGACCACGATGAGCGTATTGCCGAGGTCCCGCAGCCGGGTCAGCGTCGCGATCAGCCGGTGATTGTCGCGCTGGTGCAGCCCGATCGATGGCTCGTCGAGCACATACAACACGCCGACCAGCCCGGAGCCGATCTGCGTCGCCAGCCGGATCCGCTGCGCCTCCCCGCCCGACAGCGTGGCCGCCGGCCGGTCCAGCGAGAGGTAGTCCAGCCCCACGTCGAGCAGGAACCCGAGGCGGGCGTCGATCTCCTTGACCACCCGCCCGGCGATCTGTGCCTCCCGCTCCCCCAGGGTCATCTCCTGGAGGAACGTCGCGCACTCCGCGATCGACAGCGCGCACACCTGCGCGATGCTGTGCCCCGAGAGTCGTACGGCCAGCGACTCGGGCTTGAGCCGCGCCCCCCGGCACGCGGGGCAGGGCACCTCGCGCATATAGCCCTCGTACCGCTCCCTGGCGTAGTCCGAGTCGGTCTCCGAGTGGCGCCGCTTCACCATCGAGACCGCGCCCTCGAACCCCGTGGTGTACGAGCGCTCCCGGCCGAAGCGGTTGCGGTATTTCACGTGCACCTTGTAGTCGCGGCCGTGCAGCAGCGCCTCCCGGGCGCGCTCGGGCAGGGCGTGCCAGGGCACGTCGAGGGAGAACTTCAGGTCCTCGGCGAGCGCCTCCACCACCCGCTCCTGGTAGTCCTGCATCCCCTTGCCCTGGGCCCACGGCGCGACGGCACCCTGCCGCAGGGTCAGCTCCTCGTCGGGGACGAGCAGCGCGGCGTCCACCTCGAGCTCGGTGCCGAGGCCCGTGCAAGTGGGGCAGGCCCCATACGGGCTGTTGAAGGAGAAGCTGCGTGGCTCCACCTCGTCCAGCGACAAGGGGTGGTCGTTGGGGCAGGCCATCTTCTCCGAGAAGCGCATCTCGCGCGGCATCTCCGCGCCCGGTCCGCCGTCGTGCTGGCCCTCGACCATCCCCGCGGCGGTGGCCGAGGCAGTGGCCACGTCAGCGGTCGAACCCGCGCCCGAGTCGACCAGGTCGATCACCACGAGTCCCCCGGAGAGCCCGAGCGCGGTCTCCACGGAGTCGGTCAGGCGGCGCTTGGCGCCCGGGTCGTCGCCCTTGGCGACGAGGCGGTCGACGATCACGTCGATCGTGTGCTTGCGTTGCTTCGCCAGCGTCGGCGGCTCGGCGAGCTGGACCATCTCACCGTCGACGCGCGCCCGGGTGAAGCCCTTCGTCACCAACTCGGAGAAAAGGTCGGCGAACTCGCCCTTGCGGCCCCGCACGATCGGCGCGAGGACCTGGAACCGGGTCCGCTCCGGCAGCAGCACCAGCCGGTCGACGATCTGCTGCGGGCTCTGCCGGGTGATCTCCTCACCGCAGACCGGGCAGTGCGGGGTGCCCGCCCGGGCGAACAGGAGCCGCAGGTAGTCGTAGACCTCGGTGATGGTGCCCACCGTGGAGCGCGGGTTGCGGTTCGTCGACTTCTGGTCGATGGACACCGCGGGCGAGAGCCCCTCGATGAAGTCGACGTCCGGCTTGTCCATCTGGCCGAGGAACTGGCGGGCGTACGCCGACAGGGACTCCACGTAACGCCGCTGCCCCTCGGCGAAGATCGTGTCGAACGCCAACGAGGACTTGCCCGAACCGGACAGCCCCGTGAACACGACCAGCGCGTCGCGCGGGATCTCGATGGAGACGTTCTTGAGATTGTGCTCCCTGGCCCCGCGCACCACGAGGTGATCATGGGTCGGGCGGGGGCCCGTCACGGCCGACCCCCCAACGGGCGTCCGCTCGGCGAGCTCTGAGAGATCGAGACTTCGGGGCACGACGTTCATGGTAGGTGGGCCCACCGACAACGCTGTCGTCCGCTCCCGCGCACCGCGCCCTGTCCTGCCGACCCCCGTCCTCTCGAGCCCGTTCTTCCCCCCGTTCCCCGTGACGTTCTCCGCATCCCTGGGCGGTCCGCGACGCCTCGGGCAGACTGGCGCCATGACCGCCCACGACGCACCCGGACCGAAGACCCTCGCCGACGACATCGCCCGCCTCGACGCCGCCACCACCGACCTGCTGGGCACCGTGGAGCGCTTGGACCCGTCGGAGCTGACCGCCCCGTCCCTCTGCGAGGGGTGGACGCGGGCGCACGTCCTCGGGCACGTCGCCCGCAACGCCGACAGCATCGTCAACCTGGCCACGTGGGCCATGACCGGCATCGTCACGCCGCAGTACGCCTCCGCCGACGCCCGCGAGGAGGGCATCGAGACCAGCGCTCGCCAGGACCTGCCGCGCCTCGCCGCCGACCTGCGCGAGAGCGCCGCGCGCTGCCGTGCAGCCCTCATGGCGCTCAGCCACGGGCTCGCGAGCCGCGAGCTGACCATGCGCAACGGGATGGTGATCTCCCCGTACGAACTCCCGCGGCGCCGCACGACCGAGGTGATCGTGCATCACTTCGACCTCGCCACGGGGTGGTCCCTCGACCTGGCGCACCCGGAGTCGGTCGCGTTCGCCCTGGAGGACACGGCGCGCCGGTTCACCTCGCGCCCGGACGGTCCGGGCCTCACGCTCCAGGCGGACGACGGCCGCTACCTCGTCCTGGGCGACGGCTCCACCGTCGTGCACGGGTCTCTCGGAGAACTGCTGGCCTGGACGACGCGCGGTGTGGTCGGGCCGGGCCTGCACGTCGAGGGCGACGACGAGCTGCCCGAGCTGCCATCCTGGGGCTGACGCCACCGTCCATCCCGTCCCATCCCCACCGGCCCAGCCGTCGCCTGGCGGCGGCGCGCCGGCACATACCGGAAGAAGGAGACGATGAGCTACACCGGCACGGTCGCCGAGGGCGGCCCCTCCGACGTCCGCGAGCTGCGCGGATTGACGATCCGCA
>CAKUSI010000110.1 GCA_934678955.1 uncultured Austwickia sp.
CTGCAGGCTCCTGCTCACCTGCCGGACGCCGCTCAGAAGTCGAAACCGCCGCCATCGAATCCACCGCTGTCGAATCCACCGCTGTCGAATCCGCCGAAGCCGCTCGCGTCCTGCCCGAACGAACCGTCGCTGACCTGACTCGTGTCGAGCTGGGCGTTGTCGGCGAAGGTGCCGCCGCCCGCCGCGTCCCCGCCGGCCAGCTGATCGCCACCGGAGGTGTCCCAGTCCATGAAGCCGTCGTTGTCGAAGAACTCGTTGGCGATGGCCGTGCCGATGAACGCGCCGGCCACCGAGCTGAGCAGGATCGTGCCCATCCCCATGCCGCCGCCCATCCGGCCTGCGCCGGACCCGAGCATGTGGGGCAACGTACCGGGGTTGCGCATCTCCGTGCGGGTGGCCGAGCGCGCGAGCGCGCGCGGACTGTCGTCGGCGGGGCGGTCGAGCGGGTCGCCCTGCGCGAGGCGGGCCAGCAGCTCCTGGCGCTGCTGCGGCGTCAGCCGGGCGAACGCCTCCTCGTGCGCCCGCTCGATCTGGTCGGGCGGGGCGGTGGCCAGCAGGTATTGGTATCGCCGGATCGCCTGGTCGTCCATGCTCTGCCCCGCCGACGGCGCGTCCTGAGGCCCGCCCTGTCCGTAGGAAGGTTGGTATGCCGCCTGGCCGTACTGACCCTGCCCGTACTGGGGCTGCCCGTACTGACCCTGCCCGTACTGGCTCTGTCCGTCAGAAGGCTGCCCGTACTGCTCCTGGCCGGACCGGCGGCCGAACAGTCGGTCGAGGAATCCCATGTGCTGTCCCTTCGGAGGGCGGGCTGGACGCCCGCGCGGGCCCGTTCGACGAAGAAACGAGGTCGCGATCCGTGACGTTCCCGGAGACCTGCCCTCCCAGCGTCACCGCTCGCGCCACGAGGCGCCACCCGGACGGCGGACCCCTCCGGCACGTACCCTCGGTCCTGTCCGCGCACAGTCGCAGGACGCCGAAGCGAAGCCGCCGAACCCTCCCGTCGAGTCCCTCCCATCGAGTCCCTCCGAGGTGCCCCACCGGTGATTCCCCAGCCGTCCCGCCGCCCCACGCCAGGCGTGGCCGATGCGACCCTTGACGTCGCCGCGGTCGACGGGGCAGACCTGGGGAGAGCGGTGCGGGTGGCGGCCCGTGCCCTGCGCGCCGCAGGCGTCCCGAGCCCCGATGTGGACGCCCTCGCGCTCGCGGCGCACCTGCTCGGCGTGGCGCCCGGCGAGGCGCGACGTCGGGCCATCGTGGGCGGCGTCGCGCCGCCGGGGTATGCCGCCCTGGTGGCCCGCCGCGCCGAGCGCGTTCCGCTGCAGCACCTCACCGGCTCCGCGCCCTTCCGGGGCCTCGACCTCCACGTCGGCCCCGGCGTGTTCATCCCCCGGCCCGAGACCGAGCTGCTCGTCGAGGCGGCGGTCGCCGAGGTCGCCCGCGTGGCGGCGCAGGACACGGCGCGGCTCCCCCGGGTCGTGGACCTGTGCACGGGGTCTGGCGCGATCGCGCTGGCCGTGGCGCACGAGAGCCCCGGGGTCCGGGTGTGGGCGGTCGAGTTGTCGGAGGACGCGCTCGCCTACGCCGCGCGCAACGTCACCGAGAGCGGCAGGGACGTGACGCTCCTCGCCGGGGACGCCACCGCGACGCTCCCCGATCTCGACCCGCTGGACGGCTCCGTCGACGTGGTGACCTGCAACCCGCCCTACATCCCGGAGGGTGCCGTCCCCCGCGACCCGGAGGTCCGGGACTACGACCCACCGATGGCCCTGTACGGCGGCAGCGACGACGGGCTGGTCATCCCCGGACGCCTTGCGACCCGGGCGTGGCGGCTGCTCCGATCCGGGGGCCTGCTGCTGATGGAGCACGGCGACGCCCAGGGCGAGAGCCTGCCCGCCCTGCTGCGGGAGCTGGGGTGGTGCGAGGTGCACGACGCAGCGGACCTTGCCGGGCGACCCCGTCTGGCGAGCGCCCGGCGGCCCTGAGAAGCAGCCGTCGTCGCCCGGGTCAGTCGGTCCCGCGGGCCACGGCCTCCATGCGGGCCGCTTCGTCGGCATCGAGCGCCGACTGGATCACGGGGTCGAGGTCGCCGTCGAGGACCGCGTCGAGGTTGTATGCCTTGAACCCGGTCCGGTGGTCGGCGATCCGGTTCTCGGGGTAGTTGTAGGTGCGGATCCGCTCGGAGCGGTCGACCGTGCGCACCTGGCTGCGCCGCGACTGCGCGGCGGCCTCTTCGGCGGCCTCGACCTGCAGCTGGTGCAGCCGGGCGCGGAGCACGCGCAGCGCCGACTCCTTGTTCTGCAACTGGGACTTCTCGTTCTGGCAACTCACCACCAGCCCGGTCGGAAGGTGCGTGATCCGCACCGCGGAGTCGGTGGTGTTGACGCTCTGGCCGCCGGGCCCGGAGGAGCGGTAGACGTCGATCCGCAGGTCGTTCGGCCCGATCTCGACCTCTCCGGGGTCGTCGAGATCCGGCATCACCAGCACGCCCGCGGCCGAGGTATGGATTCGGCCCTGGCTCTCGGTCACGGGCACGCGCTGCACGCGATGCACCCCGCCCTCATACTTGAGCCGCGCCCACGGGGCGTCACCGGGCTCGGGGATCCCCTTGGCGTGCAAGGCGATCCGGACGTCCTTGTAGCCGCCGAGGTCGGACTCGGTGGCGTCCAGCACGTCCGCGCCCCAACCGCGGCGCTCGGCGTAGCGGAGGTACATGCGCAGCAGATCACCCGCGAAGAGGGCGGACTCCTCGCCGCCCTCGCCCGCCTTGATCTCCAGGATCACGTCGCGGTCGTCGTCGGGGTCCCGGGGCACGAGCAGCCGGCGGAGTTCGTCGCGGGCGCGCTCCAGCGCCGCCGACAGGTCGTCGGCCTCCGCCGCGAAGGCCGGGTCGAGCTCGGCCAGCTCGCGCGCCGCCTCCAGGTCGCCGGTCAGCGCGATCACGGCCTCGTAGGCGCGCACGGTCGGGGTCAGCGCCGCATACCGCTTGTTCAGGCGTCGTACGAGCGCCTGGTCGGCGAACACCTCGGGCTCGGCGAGGCGCGCCTCGATGTCCCGGTGCTCGGCCACCAGCGCCTCGGCGGACTGCAGCATCACTCACCCCTGTCGGGACAGCGCGCGGCGCCGGTCCACACCCCAAGGGGGGCGAACCGGCGCCGGGCGGGGACGTTACTTGGCGGCCTTCTTGCCGTAGCGTGCCTCGAAGCGGGCCACGCGGCCACCGGTGTCGAGGATCTTCTGCTTGCCCGTGTAGAACGGGTGGCACTTCGCGCACACATCGGCGTTGATCACGCCGTTCTTGGCGGTGCTGCGGGTGGTGAACGTGTTGCCGCAGGTGCACGTCACCGTGGTGGCCCCATACGCGGGGTGGATGTCCTTTTGCACGTGTCGCTCCCAGGTGAAGACTCGGGCGCCGGGTCGCCGCCCCCCGCTGGGGCGCCGTGAACCGGGGCCGACGTCCCATTCTGCCAGAAGCGCGACCCCGCTCCGGCGCCGCCCTGGTCCGGGGTATGGCACCGCGATCGGTCAGGCCGACTCGATGGGCTGGGGCGTCGAGGACATGGCGCCCTCGTCGACGCGCCCGCGCTCATCGGTCAGCGGCAACTCCACGACCACGGTCGTGCCGACGCCTTCGACGGAGCTCAGGCTGAGTCGGCCGCCGTGCGCCTCCACGATCCCGCGCACCACGACCAGGCCGAGGCCCGTGCCCGGCACCTCGTGCTTCGTCGCGTTGCTGGCCCGGAAGAAGCGGGTGAACAGGCGGTCCTGCTCCTCCTCCGGGATCCCCATCCCCTCGTCGGCGCATACCACCCGCACCATGTCCGCCCCGTGCACCGGGGCCGTACTTACGCGAACCCGCCCGCCGGCCGGGGTGAACTTCACCGCGTTGGACACGATGTTCGTGAGCACGCGGGCGATCTGCGTGCGATCCCCGGGCACGGGCAGGCCCGCCATGACTCCCAGGTCGAGCAGGACCCCTCGGGACGATGCGAGGGGGAGCATCTCTTCGCAGGTCTGCTCGACCAGGGCGTCCAGCGGCACGAGATCGGTCGAGTTGCCGGGGTCGCTGCGCATCCGGTTGAGGAAGAGCAAGTCCTCGATCAGCGCCCGGAGCCGGACGGCGTTGCGGTCGATGACCGACAACATGCGCTTCTGCTCCTGGGTGAGCTCCCCGGCGTCGCCGTCCTCCAGGAGCTCCAGGTAGCCGGTCATGGAGGTCAGCGGGGTCCGCAGCTCGTGCGACACCGTGGACAGGAATGCGTCCTTCTGTCGGTCCAGCTCCTCGAGGCGGGCGACCTGCTCGGAGCGGGCGCGCCCCACCTCGACCGCGACCACCCCGCGGCCGAGTTCCGCAGCGATCTGCTGGACGAACGAGGCCTCGGCCTGCGTCCACCCCCGAGGGCCGTCCAGAATCCTGATCGACATGACGCCGCGCGGGGAATCCCCCGAGCCGAACGCCGCCAGGATGCACGCACCCGAAACGACCTCGAACTCGGCCGAGACGGTCGGGGGCAACACCGCGCCGTCGACGTTGTCGACGACCAGGCAGCGCTCCCCCGCCCACAGCAAAGCGACATCCTCCTCGACCCGGTCCAGGGCGTCCTCGCTCATCCGGCTGATGCTCACTCCGTGGCTCGGCGTCCACACCGCGCAGGCACCGCGCTCACCGCCGACCACCTGCGTGACCAGACTCTGCACGTGGTCCGCGGCCAGCGAGCGGCCCACCCCCTCGGCGGCCATCACGAAGGCGGACTCGACGTCCGCGGCGTCCTGGATGCGGCGCGAGAGGTCTCGGGCGACCTGGGACAGATGCAGCGCGTAGCGCTGTTCGTCGACCATGGCGTGTTGCGAGACGGTGAGGGCGTTCAGCCCTGCGGCGAGTTCGCGCACCTCCCGGGTCCCGCTGGCCTCGTCCGCCCACGCGTCGTGGTTGCCGGCCCGCTGGCTGCGCATGGCGTCGCGAAGGCGTCGGAGCGGCACGGTCAGGTCCCTGGTGGTCCACCACCCGATGAGCGCTGCCAGGACCAAGGCGACCGCGGTCGCGATCATGACCTGGTTCTGCGTGGAGGTCATCGTGTCGCGCATGTCGGTCTGGACGCTCTGCTCGACACGTCCCAACTGCACGCCGAGCGCGTCGTTGGCGTCCTCGAACGTGCGGAAGCGCTTCTCGCCGTCGTTCAGCTGATCGGTGGTGATCGTGAGCGTGGAGCGGACCGCGCGGGCATAGTCCATCCACGCCTCCTGCGCCTCGCGCTGGCGTCGCTGCCCGTCCTGCAATGCGACGCGCAGGGAGGCGTCCATGGGATAGGTATCCCTGCCCAGGGCGGCGTCGATGTGGCGGAGTTGGGCCTCGGCGTCCGCCTGAGCCTGCGTGTACCGGGCGAGGAAATCCTCCGCCTGCTGCACGGTCGTACCCCCGTTGCCGCCCGAGCGCAGCGATCCGGTCGCCACCTGGTGGCCCCGTAGCGACGCCTGCGCCTCGATCATCGACACCCGCAAGGAGCGGTTGGCGTCCACGACCGGCCCGATCAGCACCACCTGACGGTCGGTCTTTTCGAGGGCGTCACGCATGCCGAGGAGCGCGACCACGCCGCCGACCAGCACCAACGCGGTCAGCAACGCGGTCAACCAGGACAGGCGCGCCTGGATGGACGAACCCCGGAGTTCCCTTCTCATGGGAGCCCCCCCATGTCGCCCTCGCGCGAGCCCACCCCGACGGAGTCGGTACGGCCCGCGGTCGCGTCACCCTGCGGCAGGGCATTCGCGGTGGCGCTGAGGCTCGGCGCGGCGGCATTCACGGTGGCGGTGGCGAGCGCAGGCTGGGACAGGGAACCCGTCGACGCCTGCGTGAAGCCGCGCCGGGTCATCGTTCCCCACACCTGGGTGCGCCCCCGGACGCCGTCGAGCAAGCCCTGGCACCGCCAGAAGGCCGTCATCTGCCGATACCCGAAGTTCTCGAACACGGAGGCCACGAGCGAGAGGGCGAGATCGCGCCAGCGGGGGTAGCGGTGGAAGCTCAGCTCCTCGATGGCGATCGCGACGAGGTTGACCACGCTGGCGTAGCCGTACGCGACGGCCATGAACAGCAGGACCCAGCCCCAGTCCAGCAGGCCGAGCACCAGTCCGAGCCCGACGAGGACCAGCCCGGCCAGTTCCAGGACCGGCGCGGCCAGCTCGAACAGCCAGAACCAGGGCAGGACGACGAAGCCGATCCGCCCCATCCGCCGTCGGAAGAGCATGCCGCGGTACTTCCACAGCACCTCCCAGAGCCCCCGATGCCAACGGCGCCGCTGGCGAGCGAGGATCCGAGGCGTGACCGGCACCTCCGTCCACGCCACCGGTTCCGACACGAACGCCACCCGGTAGTCCGCGCGACGCCGGGTCATCACGTCGTGCAGGCGCATCACGAGCTCGAAGTCCTCGCCGATGCTGCCGTGATCCAGGCCGCCGATCTCCACCAGCAGGTCGCGGCGGAACACCCCGAAGGCGCCGCTGATCAGGATCAGGCCGCGCAGCCGCGACCACCCCGACCGGCCGAGGAGGAAGGCGCGCAGGTACTCGACCACCTGGATGCGAGCCAGCCATTCCCGCGGCATGCCGACCTTCGTGATGCGCCCGGCGGTCACCGTGCACCCGTTGGCGGCGCGGACCACGCCGCCGGTCGCCACGGTCCGCACCGGGTCGACGACGAAGGGCTGGGTCACCGCGATCAGCGCGTCGGGATCGAGCACCGAGTCCGCGTCGACGATCGCGACCAGCGGTTGGGTCCCGGCGTTGATGCCGGTGTTGACCGCCTCGGTCTTGCCCGAGTTCTCCTTGCGCACCACCACGAGGCGGGTACGGCCGTCCTGCGGGACATACATCCCGAGGATCGCGGCCCGCACCGGCACGTCCATCGGGATCTCCCGGTCCACGCCGACGAGGTCGAACCGGTCCACCAGGGCGGCGAACGTGCCGTCGGTGCTGCCGTCGTCGACGACGACGACCTCGTGGCGGGGGTGGCGCAGGCTCAGCAGCGACTCCACCGCGGACACGATGGCCGGCTCCTCGTTGTGCGCGGGGACGACCAGGCTGACGCCGGGGACCAGCGGCGAGGCGGCCGCCGCGTCCCGGTCCAGGTACTCCTGGCGGCGCAGGTGCGCGCGGAAGTCCGCCGCGGCGGCCACCATCAGGACCAGATAGGAGGTGTTGATGGCCAGGAAGTAGACGAGGATCGGGGTCTCCACGGCCGTCAGCACGAACGAGACGGCCTCCCGCAGGTGCTCGATCACGCGACCTCCCGGGTGACTTCCTCGCGCAGCCGCGCCAGATGGAGGGCGGAGGCCGCGACCCTTCGGGAACGACCCTGGCCTCGCTGGGCCGCCGTCAGGGCCTCCAGACCGGGCGCGCCTGAGGCGGCGAGAGCGTCACCGGCGGCGATCGCGATGGATCGGTCGTCGTCGTCCAAGAGGTCGGCCAGGTGTCGGCGGGATTCTTCCGTCGCCAGCTCGCCGAGCGCCGACACCGCCGCCCGGCGCAGCCGGATCGGCGCGAGAGGGTGCGTGTATGCGGAGAGCACGGGGAAGTCCGCGTCCTCCCCCATCGTCCCGAGCAGGTGCAGCAGCGCCTCACGGGTGCCGGCCTCCGTCTCGAAGTGCAGGCACGTGCGCGCCAGCGGGACCGCCCCGCGGTAACCGCCGTGCCACGCGACCTGGGCAGCCACCGCTCGCGTGGCAGCGTCCGGGGCCGCGATCGCTTGCGCCACCGCGCCCTGGGCCTCCTGGCCGAGCCGCAGGAGGGTCTCCGCCGCCACCCAGGCGGGCAATCCCGGCTCACCCACCCCTTGCTCCGAGCGGGTCCCTGCGGCGGCCAGCACGTCGGGAGCGGCCGACGGGTCCCCGATCAGGCCGAGGCTGCGCGTCGCCACCACCCGCACGTCCTGCGACGGGTCCAGCAACAGGGCCCGCAACTCCTCCAGCGAGTCCACGTCACGAGCGAGGCCCAACAAGTGCGCGGCGCGTGCCCGGCTGCCCGCGCGCGAGGAGGCGAGCGCCGCGCGGGCACGGTCCAGGTCGCCGTGGGCCGCCAGCACGAGCGACAGTTCCGCCGCCGGGCGACCCCGCACCTTGCCCAGCAGCGCCACGACGGCAGGCCGTAGGCGCCGCCACTCCTTGTCGGAGACCTCGGCCAGCGCCTGGCAGGCGCGCCCTTCCTCGTCCTCCCCCGAGGCGACCTCCAGCAGCAGGCCCCGCCAACGGCCCTGCACCCGCTCCACCGCCCGTGCGCGGCGTCGCCGGATCACCCTGGCCTGCACCGTCAGCAGCAGCAAGGAGAGCGCGCAGACGGCCAGGACGACCAGGGAGAGCAGGAGTAGGGAGGCCGGAGCGGTCATCGACCCAGGACGGCGGCGACCCGATGAACGAGTTCCCGGGGGCTGAAGGGCTTGATCACGTAGTCGGTCGCACCGCAGGCGAACCCGTCGTCCACGTCCACATCGCGGCTGCGGGCGGTCAGCAGGATCACCGGCACGGACGCGGTCCGGGCGTCCTCGCGCGCCTTGCGGAGGACGTCGAGCCCCGACAGGCCGGGCATCATGACATCCAGCAGCGCCAGCTGCGGAGGGTGGTCGCTGAACGCGGCCCAGGCGCTGGCTCCGTCGGGATACGCCTCCACGTCATACCCCGCCTGCGTCAGCTTGAAGGTGACCAGGTCACGAATGTCCGGGTCGTCGTCCGCGACGAGTAGCTTGATCGGCTCGGCCATGGTGATCCTCTGCGTTCCCGGCGGGGTCTCCGCCGAATCATCGATCAGCGCCGAAGGCCGTCCGTGGCCCCCGGGCGGCACGCGAGGAAGTGGCGCCTGCCCACGATGGCGGCGCCGACGGGTCACGTGTCCGCCCTGCTATTCGTCCGAACGGCATGGTCCCTAAGCGGACCGGCACGGGAGACTCCCGGGAGCGGCCCGGAGCGAGATACCGCGAGACATCGCGAGGCACCGCGGGCATCTCGGGCACCGGACGGCGGAGGGGAGGGCGCGCCAGCAGGCGCGTCCTCCCCTCCGTTCGTCCGGGAAGGCGGGCGGTCAGTCCTCGTCGTCGAGCTTGATGGCACTGTTGCGCTGCACCATCATCAGGAACTCCGCGTTGTGCTTCGTCTTCTTGAGCTGGGCCAGCAGCAGCTCCAGCGCCGCTTGCGGCTCCAGCGCGGACAGGACGCGTCGCAGCTTCCACATCAGCTTCAGTTCCTCGGCGCTCATGAGGATCTCCTCGCGACGCGTCCCGGAGGGGTTCACGTCGACCGCCGGGAAGATGCGCCGGTCCGCCAGCTGCCGAGACAGCCGCAGCTCCATGTTGCCGGTGCCCTTGAACTCCTCGAAGATCACCTCATCCATCTTCGAGCCCGTCTCGACCAGCGCGGTCGCGAGGATCGTGAGCGAGCCACCGTTCTCGATGTTGCGGGCCGCGCCGAAGAACCGCTTCGGCGGATACAGGGCCGAGGAGTCCACACCACCGGAGAGGATGCGCCCGCTCGCGGGGGCGGCCAAGTTGTATGCGCGCCCCAGGCGGGTGATCGAGTCGAGGAGCACGACGACGTCATGGCCGAGCTCGACCAGGCGCTTGGCCCGCTCGATGGCGAGCTCGGCGACCGTGGTGTGGTCGTCCGCGGGCCGGTCGAAGGTCGAGGCGATGACCTCGCCCTTCACCGTGCGCTGCATGTCGGTGACCTCTTCGGGGCGCTCGTCGACGAGCACCACCATGAGGTGCGCCTCCGGGTTGTTCCGGGTGATCGCGTTGGCGATGGCCTGCAGGATCAGCGTCTTGCCCGCCTTCGGCGGGGACACGATGAGACCGCGCTGGCCCTTCCCGATCGGGGACACCAGGTCGATGATCCGAGTCGTGTAGATGTTGGGCTCGGTCTCGAGCCGCAGTCGCTCCTGCGGATAGAGCGGTGTGAGCTTGTTGAACTCCACCCGCCCACGAGAGGACTCGGGCGAGCCTCCGTTGACCGTGTCCAGCCGCACCAGGGCGTTGAACTTCTGCCGGGCCGGCAGCTGCTCGCCCTCCCGCAACGCCTTGACGGCGCCGGTCACGGCGTCGCCCTTGCGGAGCCCATACTTTTTCACGATGCCGAGCGGCACATAGACGTCGTTGGGGCCGGGCAGGTAGCCGCTGGTCCGCACGAACGCGTAGTTGTCCAGGACGTCCAGGATCCCGGCGACCGGGACGAGCACGTCCTCCTCGGTGAAGGTCTCGAGCTGGTCGCTGTAGTCCTCTCCGACCCCGGGCCGGGTGCCGCGCCGCTTGCGGTCCCGGGTGCGCTGCCGGTTGCGGCTGCGGCGGCCCGTTTGGTTGTCGTCATCGTCGCGGTAGCGGTGGTTGGCATCCCGCGCGACGGGGCCACCGCGCTGCCCCGAGTGCTGCTGCTGGTGGCTTTGGTGTTGCTGTTGGTGTTGCTGGTGTTGCTGCTGGGACCCGCTCGAAGCGCCCTGCTCGCCACCGCCGGAATCCCGCCCACCGGCATCGCGGCCGCTCGTGCCGCCATCCCTCGCGTCGCGCTGGCGCTCACGGCGCGACCGGCGCGAACGGTTCTGGTCCTGACCGTGGGATCGCTGGTCCTGGCTGCCGTCGGAGCGCTGCCCCTGGTCGGCGGCGCCGCGCGAGTCCGTACCGCCCTGACGGGAATCCGCGCCGCCCTGGCGCGAGTCCGTACCGCTTTGGCGCGAGTCCACGCCGCCCTGACGGGAATCCGTACCGCTTTGACGCGAGTCCA
>CAKUSI010000111.1 GCA_934678955.1 uncultured Austwickia sp.
ACCTCGACCTCTATCCGGCCACCGACGCGCCGGCCCGCCGCGCGACGTGCGCTACACCCTCATCTGGGAAGAGCCCGAAAACCCGCACGTCACGTGAGACGATTGAGTTTCACGCAGTGCGGCCATTGTGATCGGCCGCGCGCGGTTACGGGTTTCACAGAAGAAGGCGGGCAACGATGCCAAGCGACTCATACGTGTGCGGAATCGATTTCGGGACGCTATCGGGCCGGGCGGTGATCGTCCGGGCCAGTGACGGCGAAGAGTTGGGCAGCGCGGTGCACGAGTACCGCCACGCGGTGATGGACCGGAAGCTGACCGCGCATCGGGACGAGGTGCTGCCACCCGAGTTCGCCCTGCAGTACCCCGAGGACTACGTCGAGGTGCTCAAGATCGCGATCCCGGAGGCGATCCGGAACTCGGGCGTCAAGCCGGAGCAGATCATCGCCGTCGGCACCGACTTCACCTCGGCGACGATGCTCCCCACCGATGCCGACGGCTGGCCGCTGTGCCAGCGGCAGGAGTTCGCCGGACGCCCGCACGCCTACGTGAAGCTGTGGAAGCA
The DNA here is from genome assembly GCA_934678955.1 of uncultured Austwickia sp. Next base: position 563 of record CAKUSI010000111.1, read on the forward strand.
CCACGGCGCTCAGGCGGAGGCGGACCAGATCCTCGAGGTCGCGAGGCGCCGCGGTGAGCCGTGGCTGAAACGCTACGGCGACACGATGTCGTCCGAGTTCGCCCTGCCGAAACTGCTGGAGACCTTCCACGCCGATCGCGAGGTCTACGACACCATGGCCCACTTCGTGGATGCGGTGGACTGGATCGTGTGGCAGCTCACCGGCACCTACGTCCGCTCGGCAGGCGCGACCGGCTACAAGGCGTTCTTCCAGGACGGCAGGTTCCCGTCCAAGGAGTTCTTCGCCGAGCTCGACCCGGACTTCGCCGACGTGCTGACCAAGCTCGAGGCGCCCGTGTTGCAGCTGGGCGACAAGGCCGGCGAGATCACCGAGGAGGCGGCCGCCTGGACGGGTCTGGTGCCCGGCACGCCGGTCGCGGTGGGCAACATCGACGCGCACGTCACCATCCCGGCCGGGCAGGGCGTCGAGAACGGTCAGCTGACCGCCATTCTCGGCACGTCCGGTGTCTACGTGGTGAACAGCCCCGAACTCCACGAGGTGCCCGGCATGTTCGGCGTCGCCGACGGCGGCCTGGTCAAGGGCGCCTGGGGCTACGACGCCGGCCAGTCGGCCGTCGGTGACCTGTACGCCTGGTTCGTGAACACCTGCGTGCCGCCCGCGTACCACGAGGAGGCCGCCGGACGGGACATCTCGCTGCACCAGCTGCTCACCGAGAAGGCCGCCGACCAGGAGATCGGTCAGCACGGCCTGATCGCCTTGGACTGGCACAACGGCAACCGGTCGATCCTGGTCGACGCCAACCTGTCGGGCCTGCTGATCGGGCAGACGCTGACCACGACTCCCGAGGACGTCTACCGGGCGATCCTCGAATCCACCGCCTTCGGTTTCCGCACCATCATCGAGTCGTTCACCGCGGCCGGCGTCGAGATCAACGAGGTGATCGCCGCGGGCGGCCTGCTGAAGAACGCCTTCCTGATGCAGATGTTCTCGGACGTGACCCGTAAGCCCTTGTCGTTGGCCGTTTCGGGGTATGCCGGGGCACTGGGTGCGGCGATCCACGGCGCCGTGGCCGCGGGTGTGTACCCGGACGTTCCGGCCGCCGCGGCCGCGATGGGCCAGAAGGTCCCGAACGCCTATCTGCCCAACGAGGCCGCCGCCGCCGAGTACGACAAGCTCTACGCCGAGTACCAGGAGTTGCACGACCACTACGGCCGGGGCGGCAGCAAGGTGATGTACCGGCTCAAGCAACTCAAGCGCGAGGCGATGGCGCGCAAGCACGGCTGAATCCCGCCGCGGATACCACGGCCGCCGGAACAGGCGGCCGTGGCCGGCCCACTCCCCAACCCACGATCGAACGGATCAGGAAGAACGAGGTCAACGATGACAACGGACGCGCAGAGCACCGCCCCCACGAGCGGACCGGGATTGGTCGCCGGCGTCGATTCCTCCACCCAGTCCTGCAAGGTGGAACTGCGGCGCACCGACGACGGCACCCTGGTCGCCTCCGGTTCCGCGCCGCATCCACCGGTCGCACCGCCCTGCAGCGAACAGGATCCGGAGCAGTGGTGGTCTGCCTTCGTCCTCGCGTTCCGCGGGGCGCTGGACTCGGCGGGCTCGACCGGGTCGGACGTCCGGGCGATCAGCGTCGCCGCCCAGTGTCACGGCCTGGTCGCGCTCGATGCCGAGGATCGGGTGATCCGTCCGGCCAAGCTGTGGAACGACACCACCTCGACCCCCGAACTGCTCGCGCTGCGGGAACGGATCGGCGACCGGAACCTGATCGAACGGGTCGGATCGCTGCCCACCGCGGCCTTCACACTCAGCAAGGTGGCCTGGCTGGCCGCCCACGAACCGGAGAACTTCGCCCGCCTGCACTCCATGCTGCTGCCGCACGACTACCTCACCTTCCGGTTGACCGGCAATCGGGTCACCGACCGTTCCGAGGCCTCCGGCACCGCGTACTTCGACGCGTCGTCCAACCGGTACCTCTTCAAGCATCTCGAGTTGATCGCGGCGCGCGACTGGGAGTCGATGGTGCCCCGGGTGCTCGGCCCGGACGAGGTGGCCGGCGAGGTGCTGCCCGAGGTGCTCGCCGAACTCGGCCTGTCGGGCTCCGTGCTGGTGGGTGCCGGCGGGGGCGATCAGCACGCGGCGGCACTCGGCCTGGGGCTGCGTTCCGGCGATGTCTACTACTCCTTCGGCACCTCGGGTGTGGTGATGGCGCTGAGCCGGGAACCGATCCGCGATCCGGAGGGGCAGATCAACGGCGTCGCCGACCTGACCGACGGCTACCTTCCGCTGGCCTGCACGCTGAACGCGGCCAAGGTGACCGACACGTTCGCCCGCCTGCTGGGCGTCGGTCACGAGGAGCTGTCGGCGCTTGCGCTGGCCGCACCGAGCGACTCCAGTGCGCCGGTGCTGTGCGCCTACCTCGACGGTGAGCGGACGCCGAACCGTCCGGGCGCGCAGGGTCTGCTCAGCGGCCTGCGCACCTCCACAACCCGCGAGGAGCTCGCCCGGGCCGCCTACGAGGGCGTGATCTTCGGGCTGTACGCCGGGCAGCGCCGGCTCGAGGAGCTCGGGGTGCGCGCCGACGGACGGGTGATCGCCGTCGGCGGCGGCGCCCGTTCGGCCGCCTACACCCAGCTGCTCGCGGACATCACCCGGCGGGACGTGGTGCGGGCCGACGCCCCCGAGGCCACCGCCCGTGGTGCCGCCGTCCAGGCTGCCGCCGTGGCGACCGGACGCCCGGTGACCACCGTCAGGGACGCGTGGGCGCCGGCGACCCAGGTGGTCGCCCAGCCGCGTCCCGCGAGTCGCGACCGGGCCTGGGAACGCTACCGCGCCACCGCCGCCATCACCGACCTGGACGAGTAGCCCGGCCGGAGCCGGCCGGCGTCCGGCGTCCGGCGGCGCACAGAGTACGGCCCGGCCAGTGACACTGGCCGGGCCGAGTCTCGTCCGTGTCCGGTCAGGCGATGGTGCGGCCACCGTCCAGCAGGATCGTCTGGGCGTGGATGTAGGAGTTGTCGTCGTCGGCCAGGAAGACGGCCAGGTTGGCGACGTCGTCGATGGTGCCGAACCGCCGGACGGGGATCGACTCCAGGGCCGCGTTCAACGCCTCCTCGGTGGGATAGTTGACCCGCATCATCGCGCCGGTGTCGATCAGCCGGGGTGCGATCGCGTTGACGTTGACGCCCTTTGGCCCGAGTTCCTTGGCCAGGCCGCGGATCAGGCCCTCGCCGCCGGCCTTGGCGGCCGGGTAGGCGACGCCACCGCCGGTGCCGCTCAGCGCGGAGCCGGAGCTGATGTAGACGATCGCACCGTTGTTGGTGAGGAAGTCGTCGTAGAACGCCTTCACGGTGGTGAACAGGCCGGTGAGGTTGATGTTCAGCACCCGCTCCCAGGTTTCCATCGGCGTGTCGCCGACCGTGTCCCGGTAGGCGATGCCCGCGTTCAGCACCAGGACGTCGATCTGGCCGAGTTCGGCGAAGACCTGCTCGCGAACCCGCTGCATGGCCTCGTAACTCGACACGTCGGCCTGCGCGAAGATGGACCTCGTGCCGGTCGCGGCGCTGATCTCGGCGGCCGTCTTCGGCCCGAGTTCGGCGTTGAAGTCGACGATCACGGTGTCGGCTCCGGCCGCGGCGAACTTCTCGGCGATCCCCTTGCCGATTCCATGTGCAGCGCCGGTGACCAGCGCGACCTTTCCTGCAAAGCTACCCATGCGGGCACGCTCCTTCCATCGGGTTGTGGTGGGTAAGGCTCGTGGGGTGTGTGGGCCGGCGTCCGCGATCGACCGGTCGTCGGACTCGCGGGCGAACGGCCCCGGACGGTCACTCCAGACTGGCGTGCCGATGCGCCATGTCGGCGTTGCTGGCATCGCCCGCGGCGGTCAGCTGGAGCACCAGCCCGTCGAAGACCACCAGCAGCATCTGCTCGAAGAGGCTGCCCAGCGGCTGCACGCTGGCGGCCGACTCGGCGAACTTCGTCGGCGAGCTGATCACCAGGTCGGGGGCCTGGATTCCGGCGAGCGTCGACGCCGGGTCCGCGGTGACGGTGGCGAGCACCGCGCCCTGCTTCAGCGCGGACGCCGCCGTCGAGCAGACGCTCGCCGTCTCCCCCGAGGCGGACGCTGTGATCAGCAGGTCCTCCCCCTCGATCGACGGTGTGGTGGTCTCGCCCACCACATAGCTGGTGTAGCCGATCTGCATCAGTCGCATCGCCAGGGCCTTGAGCATCAGGCCGGAGCGACCCGTGCCGTAGACGAAGATCCGCTGCGCCGACTGGATCTTGCTCCGCAACGAATCCATGCCGGCCGGGTCGAGCCGCGCGGACGAGGCCGCGAGCTCGCTCGCGATGATGTCGGTTTCCATTGCCTGCCTTCCTGTTGGGGTCATTCGGCCAGGGCGGACCGGAGCGCGTCGATCTTGCTGCCGACGCTGCCGTCGAACAGGTAGCCGCCCGACACGAATACGTTCGCGCCGGCCTCGGCACAGAGCTTGATGGTCTCGGCGTCGACCTGGCCGTCGACCCCCAGATCGATCGGGCGGTCCCCGATGAGTTCGCGGATGCGCGCGATCTTGGGCAGCACCGAGGTGAGGAACCGCTGGCCGCCCTCGCCGGGGTTGATCGTCATCACGAGCACCTTGTCGAGGTGGTCCACCACGTAGCGGATGGTCTCCTCGGACGTGGCCGGGCTGAGCGCCACCCCCGCCTGCGCCCCGGCCGCCCGGATCTTCTGCAGGCAGCTGAGCACCCTCGTGGTGGACTCCTCGTGGATCACCACGATGTCGGCCCCCGCGGCCACGAACGTCTCGACGCACTGCTCGGGACGTTCCACCATCAGGTGTGCCTCGATCGGCAGCTTCGTGATCGAACGCAGTGCGGCCAGGTGGTCGGCGCCGAACGCCATGCGTTCGACGAACTGGCCGTCCATCACGTCGAAGTGCAGCAGTTCGACGCCGGCGGCCTCGAGTTCGGCCACCTGTTCGCGCAGATTGATCAGGTCGGCGGCATACACCGACGGTGCCAATTGGTAGTCAGTCAACTCGTTCACTCCTTCACCTGTAGCCAGTCGTTCAGGAAATCGGATGCCCGGGCGATGTCCATCGCCTGGAGTTCGCGCATCACCTCGGCGTTCATCACCAGCCGCATCGTGCGGGCCAGGAAGTCGACGTGATCGCCGCCGCTGCCGATCGCGATGTTGAGCAGGCTGCGGGTCCGCACCGTCTCGTCCTCGTCGTCCATGCGCCGGAACGTCACCGGAGAGTCGAGCCGCAGGTAGCAGACCGCGTCGCGGTAGATGTCGTCCGACCGGCAATGCGGAATGGCGACCGGCACCTCGGCGATCAGTCCCGTGGGGAACTCCTGCTCCCGTTCGATGCAGCCCTGCGCGAACTGCGGCCCGACCGCTCCGGCCGCCTGCAGCGCCTCGCCGCACAGCCGGATCGCCTGCTCGGCGGTGTCGGCACTGCCGGTGAGCGCGATGATCTCGATCGCCGGTTCCGGCAGCGGAGTCGCGGTGCTCATGCGCCACCGCCGAACAACCGGCTGAACAGGGCCACCAGGATGTTGCCCGGGTTCCAGCCGAACTGGCCGTCGGTGACCATGCTGCCACCGAAGGTCTGGCCGGCCGCGGCCATCATCGCGGTCGCCTCGGGGGCGAACTGGTTGACGCAGAACACCACGACCGCCATGCACATGATCGTGAACAGCACGCTGCGGAACACGTTGCCCTTGCTGGCCAGCACGACCATCGGGGTCAGGTAGCACACCTGCGCCAGCAACCCGAGCGGGAAGAACGTCATGCCGGGGATGATGAACGCGAACAGGATGACGAACGGGATCGTGATCGCCGTCGCGGTGATCGCGACCGGATCACCGAGACCCAGTGCGACGTCCATGCCGATCCAGATCTTCGAGTCCGGGCTGACCCGCTGGCGCATGTAGGCGCCCGCCGCCGTGCTCAGCGGACGGATGCCCTCCATCATCACGCCCACCATCCGCGGCAGCAGGATCATCACGGCGGCGAAGCCGACGCAGATCGTCAGGATCGACGTCACCGGCTGCCGGGTGAGCAGGCCGAGGAACAGGCCGACGATGATGCCGATGAAGGCCGGGTCGCCGAAGAAGCCGAGCCGTTTCTCGATCTTCTCCATGTTCACGTCGATGTTGCGCACCCCGGGGATCAGGTCGAAGAGCTTGTTCAGACCCACCGCGATGGGGTAATAGAGCGCCACGAACGACAACGTGGTGCAGGTGGTGCCGTCGAGTTCGAAGTACTCCTCCCACTTCGGCGCCGCCCATTGCGCGGCATACAACGCGACCACCGACAACACGACGGTGACCACGAAACCCAGCACCGGGCTGTTGAACAGCGCGGCCGCCATGACCCCGGGGATCATGAAGTGGATGTAGTTCCAGATGTCGACGTTGAGCACCCTGACCAGCTTCAACCGGATCAGGAGCAGGTTCAGCAAGACGATCACCGGGATCGACAGCACCGCCCAGGGCACCGACCAGGCGGCCGCGCCGACGGCCGGGAAGCCGATGTCGATCGTTGTGAAACCGCCGCCGAGCGCCTCGTAGTACTTCATCACCGGATCGATCGTGGTGACCAGCAGCGTGATCACCAGGCCGAGGCCGGTGAAGCCGATACCGACCAGCAGGCCGGCCTTGAAGGCCGCGCCCGGCTTCATCCGGAAGAACATGCCGAGCAAGGCGATGATGATCGGCAACACCACCGCCGCGCCCATGTCGGCCAGCGCCTTGAAGAACTCGGTGAAGAATCCCGTGACGAAATCCATGGTTCGACTCCTTGGTGTGAGCCGGCCTCAGCCCTGGATCTCGCGGCAGAGGTTCACCAGCTTGGATTCCACGATCTCGGCGTTCACACCCGAGATCAGCCCGAAGACGCTCATGTGCGGTACCCGCAGGGGCTTCTTGTAGTTGGCCGTGGTGAGAATGAGATCGACGCCGTCCTGGCTGCCCTCGATCTCACCGAGCGTGGTCTTGGTGATCTTGGCGCGAATCCCCTCGCGCTTGAGGATGTCCTGCACCATGCCGACCGCGATGGTCGAGGTGGCCACGCCGCTGCCGCAGGCAACCAGAATGTGAATGTCACGGGCCATGTCCGTGTGTTCCTTTCTCAGGGGTCTCCGTTGACCGGAGTCGGTGGGGTTTGTCGTCAGCCGATCGGCTGAAGTGTGAGGTGGACGTACCGTCGCAGGGATGGCGAGGCAGGATCCGCGGTGGCGCCGGCCTCCGCCAGGTGGGTGGTGATGGCCTCGGCGGCCTCGTCCGGGGTGGCGGCCTGGCGGCTGAGCCGCGCGATCGTGCCGATCAGGGCATCCTGCCGATCGTCCGGTGGCGCCCCGGCCGGACCGAGGACGAACAGCAGCAGGCTCACCCGTTGGCCCTGCCAGTCGATCGGTGCACACTGCACCAGGGCCACACCACCGGCTCGGGCCACCGGCCCGATCAGGTGCGGCAGGGCCAGTTCGCCGCCGACATACGTGCTGCTCAGCCGTTCCCGCTCGTCGATGGTCTCCCTGGCCTCGCCGATCGAGTGGATCAGGCCGTGTTCGTACAGTCGCTCCAGGGACGCGGTGAGCACCGTGTCGACGGTCGGGCCGGGCTCCACGGCGTTCATGACGCACCCCCGAGGGCCGTCTCGGCGGCCTCGAGCAGCACCTCGAGGTCGCGATCGCTGAGCAGTGGGCTGACGATCGCCACCGGGACCGGCACCGGCGGCAGGGGCACGGTGGAGACGAAGAAGTCCACCCGTCCCAGGTCGCCCGTGGCGAGTCGCTGCTCCAGTTCGCGCGTGCCGAGCACGCCGACGATGTCCCAGTTCGGGAAGCTCTCCTGCAAGCGTCCGTGCAGGAAGTACGCCGTGCTGCGTCCCATCGAGCACACCACGGTCACTCGCGGACGCTGGTCGAGGCGGCGCTGCTCGACGCCCCGCTGCAGATAGAGCACGAGGTAGGCGGCCTCGGAATCCGTCACGTGCCGCAGCCCGAATTCGGTCTCGCAGGTCTGCAGTGCGCGCAGCACCGACCCGTACACCTCACCGAACTGCGATTGGATCTCACCCAGCACCGGGTTCTGTATCTGCATTCCGTGCTCGGTGCGGAAAGCATCGGCTCAAGGTGCTGCATGAGCTTTTCGAGCAGTTCCTCGTCCGTTGTCAGATCGACCCCGAGATCCTTCGAGACGAGTTCGATCAAGCGCTTTCCGATGACCACCGGTGACTCGACGCCGACCGTGGGTTTCGCCACCGCACCCTCCGGCCAGGTACGAAACAGGAATGCATGCAGCGGCCTGGCCTCGCTGGCCGGAAGATCAAGCTGCAAACTGCCCGATATTTCCTCGATGAGGGCATTCGGAACACCCGAGAGGCTACCCGGGGAGCCGTCGGCACGGTGCTCGGGACGGGGCGGCAGCGCCGCGTCCCCGCTCGAATGGGCGTGCCTGGCCCGCTCGACCGTGATCAGCAGGTAGAGCAGCAGATGGTCGTAGTCGGGGTTCTCGATCCGCAGCCCGAACTGACTCTCGACCTGGTGGATGGCCCGCGAGATCACCGAGATGAGTCCCGGAGGCACGAATCCCTGGGAACGGAGGACGTCCAGGACGTAGCGCTGCCCCGCGGGCTCGCCCGCGTCCATGGCCGAGAGCATGCCGGGCAGGTCGGACGCCTGCTCCATCAGCGCGTTGCGGATGGCCTGCTCGGAGCCGTGTGCGGCCGTCCCGGAGGGGGACGGCTGCACCCGGAGTGCATAGCGCCCCTTGACCTCCTCGGCGACCCGCTTGAGATCCTGCTGGATCGACGACTGGGCGACGTAGAAGATCTCCGACAGCCGGCTGATCGAGTAGCCGGTGGGTGAGGCCAGCAGCAACAGCAGCAGGATCGCGTGCCGGCGCTCGCGAATGGTCGGGCCCTGCGAGACGGCGTCCTCACGCAATTGGGCCGCGGCCGCCAGGTAGGCCTTGTAGTCCAGCTGCATACCTTTGCTGGGAATGTTGTAGATAACGTGCGCTTTGCGGTTGATGGCCGCAATATCACGGTAGACCGTACGCACAGAAACCCCTAGGTAGGCAGCAATTTCTTCGGATGTCACAAATCCCCGGCGCGCCAGCAGATGGTCCAATATGACCTGCCGTCGCTTATTGGTCTCCATATTGATCACCCTTTCATCGAACGTACCGTCAGGGTGTCGGGCGCGCCACGGCAAGATTTGTCCAGAAGTTCTTGCCAGCGACGGGCCGGCCCCGGTTGAATCGTGGCGGCGGCGCGTTCACCCTCGACGGTGGGAGCGGACCCCGGCCGTCGGCTCGAGCAGCCGGCCACTGCGCCGGGGTCGAGGATCGGCAACCACCTTTGCCTCCTTCCCAGCGGACGACGGGGTCGCCGGGGCCGTCAGCTAAGCCGACGGCCTGCCCCACGTCAACGGCCGGCGCACGCCGCCTGCTCGCGTGAGCAGGCGGGCCTGACAGCGTGCGAGCACGACCGCGCCCGCATCCGTCGGACCCCGGCAGTCAGCCGCCGGATGCAGTCCGGTCGGCTGTGAGTCGTGCAACCTCGCAACGGGTGAGCGCTTGTCGAACACTTCCTGAGCGAAGGACTCTCAGTCCCTCAAGGTGTTCGGCGCCCGGGCCGTCCCTCACCTCCCGGCACTATCCGAGCGCCACCAGGCACTGGGAGATCTGGTCCGCCGCCGACCACCGCGTGTGGGCGCTCGGCTCAGTGTGTGCTCCGTCCCTGGTGCCAGCGGGGCGACCTTGCCGCCGGGAGAGATCCCGGCGTTCGCCGGGATGACGAAGTACGCCGGAGGACGACGGGACGACGGACGAACATTGGCCAGAACCCCGTCATCCCGGGCTTGCCCCGGGATCTCTGCACATCACAGGAATCCCGATCGGAACGGGAGATCCCGGCGTCCGCCTGGATGACGAGGAACGCTCGGGCAGAGGCTCGTCATCCCGGGCTCGCCCTGGGTCTCCGGCCACCACAGAATTCTCGGAGTGGGGCCGGAGATTCCGGCGGGAAAGTCAGCCCGGGTGACGCTCCATGTACTTGTGGATCTTCTTGTTCAGCTTCCGGAGCTTCGGGTAGATCCGCCGCTGGA
>CAKUSI010000112.1 GCA_934678955.1 uncultured Austwickia sp.
CCTCGGCGCCGCGGCACCGTCCGCGGGGGGTGCCGCGGGGGCGGCTGCGACCGCCCCGGCAGCGGCCCAGCCCGCCGGGGGCGCGGGCCTCGTCGTGGGCGACCTCGACGCGGTCGACGCGCTCCCGCGGCGGATCCCCGTACCGTCGTTGCGTCCCTCGCTCGAGGCGTGCCGCCCCACCGGGGTGAGCCTCGACGGGGCCCGCGTCCTCGTCATGCTCGACGAGGGCGGGGTCGGCGCGGCGCTGGTCAAGCGCCTGGAGAAGGCCGGGGCGCGGACCCTGGTCCTCGACCCCGGCGTCGGCACTGAGGACCTCGACGCGCGGCTCGACGAGTGGCGCGGGCAGGCACCGATCACCGGCGTCTACTGGCTCGCGGGCCTGGACGAGGAGCGCGAGCTGGCCTCGTACGACCTTGATGGCTGGCACGAGGCGACCCGGCGTCGGGTGAAGAGCCTCTACCGCACGATGCGGCGCCTCTGGGAGGACAGCCCGTTCCTGGTCACCGCGACCTACCTGGGCGGCTACCACGGGTATGACGCCGCCGGCGCCGCCAACGTGCTCGCCGGCTCGGTGACCGGCTTCGCTAAGTCGTACAAGAAGGAGCGGCCCGACGCCCTCGTGAAGGCCGTCGACCTGCCGACCAGCCGCAAGACCGCGGCCGTCGCCGACCTGCTCATCGCCGAGACGCTGGCCGACCCCGGCTGCGTCGAGGTCGGGGTGGTCGACGGGCAGCGGTTCGGCGTCGCCTTCGCGGAGGTGCCGTTCGGCGAGCGGGACGGCGACGAAGCCCTGGGGGAGGGCGGCCTGCCGCTCACCCCGCAGACGGTGTTCGTCGTCACCGGCGCGGCCGGCTCGATCGTCTCCGCGATCACCGCCGACCTGGCGAAGGCGTCGCAGGGCACGTTCCACCTGCTCGACCTGACCCCGACGCCCGATGCGGCCGATCCCGACATCGCGGCGTTCCGGACCGACCGCAACAGCCTCAAGGGGCTGCTCGCGAAGCGGATGACCGAGCGCGGCGACAAGCCGACCCCGGTCGCCATCGAGCGAGAGATCTCCGGGATCGAGCGGCGCAGCGCGGCGCTCGACGCGATCGAGGCGGTGCAGGCCGCCGGCGGGACCGCGCACTACTACAGCGTGGACCTGACCGATGTCGACGCGGTCGGTGGCGCCATCGCGCAGGCGGTCGAGAGCAGCGGCCGGATCGACGTGCTGCTGCACGCGGCCGGGCTGGAGATCAGCCGCAACCTGCCGGAGAAGGAGCCGCGGGAGTACGACCTGGTCTTCGACGTCAAGTGCGACGGCTGGTTCGCGCTCTCCAAGGCCCTCGCCGACCAGGAGCTCAAGGCGATCGCCGTGTTCTCCTCGGTCGCGGGGCGGTTCGGCAACCAGGGCCAGACCGACTACTCGGCGGCGAACGACCTCCTCTGCAAGGCCATGTCGAACCTGCGGCGCCGCGCGCCGCAGACCCGCGGCCTCGCGCTGGACTGGACGGCCTGGGGCGGCATCGGTATGGCCACCCGCGGCTCGATCCCGACGATCATGGCCGCCGCCGGCGTGCAGATGCTGCCGCCGGACGCGGGCGTGGCCTGGATCCGGCGCGAGCTGACCGACTCGGCCTTCTCGGGCGAGGTCATCGTCGCCGGGACCCTCGGGATGATGGCCCAGGAGTACGACCCGACCGGCGGGCTCGACCCCGCGGCGCTCGGGGACGGGAAGCACGGCCCCATGGTCGGCGACCTCGCGGCCTCCGTCCACACGGGCTGGACCACGAAGGTGACGCTCGACCCGACCAAGCAGCCGTTCCTGCACGACCACCGGATCGACGGGACCGCGGTCCTGCCGGGGGTCATGGGCATGGAGTCGTTCGCCGAGGTCGCCGCCCTGGCGGCGCCGAGCGGCTACCGCGTCGCGGCGATCGAGGACGTCGAGTTCGCGGCCCCGGTGAAGTTCTTCCGCGACGGGGAGAGGGAGCTGACGATCAGCGCGGTCATCGGCCCCGACCCCGCGGGCGGCGACGACCTGCTCGCCCGGTGCACCCTGACCGCGCAGCGTTCGCTGCCGGGGCAGGATGCGCCGGTGGTCACGACGCACTTCCGCGGCACCGTGCGGCTGGTCAAGGGGCGCGCGCCGAAGGCGGAGAAATACCGCGAGGAGCTCACGGCGGCGCAGCCGGCGCTGAGCGCGCAGGAGGTCTATACCTTCTACTTCCACGGCCCGGCCTACCAGGTCGTCGACTCCTCATGGCGCAACGGCGACGGCTCCACGGCCCGGCTCGCCGCCGACCTGCCGGCCAACTCGGATCCGGCGGACGCTCCGCTGGTCACCGCCCCGCGCCTGGTGGAACTCTGCTTCCAGGCCGCGGGCCTGTGGCAGGCCGGTCGCGACGGCCTCCTCGCGCTGCCGCAACACGTCGGGAGCGCCCGGGTGCTGGCCGACCCGGAAACGGCGGCGCAGCCGCTGACCGCGCACGCCCAGCGGGACGGCGACGGCGCGTTCGACGCCGTCGTGGTCGACGCCAAGGGCGCGGTCGTGGTCCGTCTCGACGGCTACCGCACGATCGAGATGCCCGCCCCCCTGCCTCCGGAGGTCGAGCCCGCGTTGCGGGCGGCCTTCGGCGACGGCGCCGGCCCCGGAAGCGATGCGGACGGCGAGACGGGCAGTGAGACCGGGGGCGACGCACGCAGCGATGCGGGCGCCGACACCGGAGCGGACAGCACCGGACAGGTCACGACCGGCCAGGACGACACCGGCGACGTCACCGAAGACTGACGCCAAACCCCTTGTGGAGCACCGGCCCGGACCGCCCGCACCCGCGGCGTTCCGGGCCGGTGATCGCCCCGCGACGATGCACGACGATGGGAGCCAGCACATGGCAACGCACGACACCGGCCCTGCGGACACCCCGACGTTCACCCGACTGGCCGTCCTCGAACGAGGCGAGGCCGCGATCAGGATCCTCAGCGCGGTCGAGAGCCTGAGCCCCGGCCGCCGAGCGATCGGCACGCTGCTCGTTCACGCCCGCTCGTCGGGTGAACCGTGGTATGCCCGTGAGGCCGACGAGGTCCTGCGGGTCGGTCACGACGGGCAGGCCGACCCCGAGGCGCTGACCCGGGCGCTGATCGACGCGGGCGCCGACATGGTGTGGCCGTCCCGTTCCCTGTGCCGGGATCACACGCACCTGGTCGAGTCGCTGGAGAACGCCGGCCTGACCGTGGTCGGCCCCAGCTCGCAGGTCCTGCGGCGGCTGCTGGATCCCGCCGAACTGGAGAAGCTGGCGGCGCAGGCGGGCATCACGTTGTCCCTGGCCCCCCGCGACCCGGCCCGGACCCGCAGCCTCGACGTCACCGTATTGCGCGACGCCGGCGGTCGCTGCTGGGCGCTCGCGCCCCGCGAGATCAGCGTCCGGCGCGGCGACACGGTGCTGCTCGCGGAGACCCCGGCGGTCGACCTGCCGGACGGGGCGTTGGCGCGGATCCACACCGAGGCGGTCGGGCTCTTCGAAGCCGTCGGCTACGTCGGGGGTGGCGTCGTCCGCTTCGCCCTGGACACCCAGACCCAAGAGATCACCTGCTCGGGGGTCAACCCGGGCGGCTGCCTGGACACCGTGCTGGTGCAGGTCGTGACCGGCATCGACCTCGCGGCGCAGCTGCTGCGTATCGCCGCCGGCGAATCCCTGCCGGAGAGCCCGCCGGAGGTGGACGGCCACGCCGTCGAAGCCCGCGTACTGGCCCTGGACCCGGAGTCCGGGCACCGCCCGACCGGCGGGCGGATCCAGCTGTTCACCCCGCCCACCGGCGCGGGGGTCTACTCCGAGATCGCGCTGCGCGAGGGCGACACGGTCGACGCCGCCCTCGACCCGCTGATCGCCTCCGTGTCCACCTGGGGGCATGGCCGCGGTGAGGCGCTCTCCCGGGCCGCGACGGCGCTGGACCGGATGCAGGTCGTCGTGTCCGCCGGCACGACGACCCGGACCGCCCTCCTGGCTCTCCTGTCGCGCCCGGACCTGCTCGCGGGGCCGGTCACCGCCTCTTGGTATGACGAGCTGGTCGCCGACGGCGCGCTCTCTGCTGATCCCGACCCGCTCGCCGTCGTGGCCGCCGCGGTGGAGATCTACGAGACCGACCTCGCCGAGGTGCGGCGCTCCTTCCGGGCCAGCGCGGCCCGGGGTCGTCCGGCCCACCCCGAACGCGTCGGTCAGGCGATCAACGTGTCCTACCGGGGCGCCGCATACCGCCTGAAGGTCGACAAGGTGTCCGGCACCTCCTATCGGGTGCACGACGGCGTGGGCGTGGACGTCACGGTCGAGCGCCTGGGCGAGTACGCCCGTCGGCTCTCGGTCGGCGGCCGCAAGCACCGCGTCCTCGCGGTCACCGGCGACGACCGGATCCGCCTGGAGATCGACGGCGTGACCCACACGGTCGTCCGGCAGGACGGCGTCGTGCTGCGCACCGCGGCGCCCGCGCTCGTGGCGTCCGTGCTGGTCGAACCGGGCCAGCGGGTGACCCGCGGTCAGGAGATCGCCGTGCTGGAGTCCATGAAGATGGTGACCACCGCGACCTCCACGGTGGACGGCGTGGTGAGCGCCGTCGCCGTCCTGCCCACCGAGCAGGTCGAGGCCGGCGTGCCCCTCGTCCGCATCCGCGCCGACGTGGGCGCGGGACTGGAGACCCGCACTCCCCTGGACGAGGAGCCGGTGTCGCTGGCCGCCCTCGCCGGGGCGGCGCAGGCCCGGCGCCCCGTCTTCGAGCGGTTGCGTGACTACCTCCTGGGCTACGACCTCGACGCCGCGAACGTCGCGGCCCTGGTCGCGGACTACCGCGAGCTGGTGGCGCAGGGGGACCCCACGGACCCGGAGTTGCGCGCCGCGGAGGACGCGTTCTGCGACCTGTTCGCCGACGTGGGCTCCCTCTACCGGCCGCGCACCGAGGCGGAGGTCGACGAGCAGGGCGCCCAGGCGGAGCTCGGCGGCCCGTCCAACACCCAGGAGTACTTCCACGCGTTCCTGACCTGGCTCGACGCCGATCGGGCGGGCCTGTCCCTGCGGTATCGGGCGCGGCTGGAGCGGGCGCTCGCGCGGTACGGTGTCCGGTCGCTGGACGACCGGGACTCGGTGTCGATGGCGACGCTGTGGATGTTCCGCTCCTTCGAGCGGGTGCCCACCCTCGCCGCGCTCGTGGTCGAGATCCTGGGGCGGCGCCTGGCCGTCGGCCGCAGCAACCCCGAGACGGCGACGCCCGCGCTGCGCGGCCGCCTGGAGCGGCTCATCGGCGCCACCGAGGGCCGCCAGCGCGACGTGGCGGGGCTCGCCCGCGACGTGCTCTTCCACCTGTATGAAGAGCCGGTGCTCGATCAGGCGGAGGAGGACTCCTACGCCGAGAGCCGCGAGCACCTGCAGGCGCTCGGCACCGCCACGGGCGCGGACCGCGCCGCCCACGTGGACGCCCTGATCGCGGTCCCGTACCCGCTGCGGCCGGTGCTGCTCGAGGCCTGGCTGTCGCTCGTGGGCTCCACGTCGGCGACGGCGCCCGCGGTCCGGGACGGGGTCCTCACGACATACCTGCGCCGCTACTACCGGACCCGTCAGGTGACCGCCGTCGGCTCGGGCGTGGTCGACTCCTTCCAGCTGGGCTACTGCGAGTACCCGCTGGACGGCAGCCGAGTCCACGTCGTGGTGGCGTACGCCCCCCTGGCGGACCTGCCGCGCGTCGCCCGCGCGGTCGCGACCCACCTCGCCACCGAGGCGTTCCAGTGCGACGCGGTGGTCGAGGTCGTGGCGTGGGCGGACGAGGAGGCGCCCGCGGACACGCAGCAGACCGTCGAGGAACTCGACGGGTTGCTGATCGACTGTGACTTCGGGCGCGCCCTGCGGCGGCTCGACGTCACGCTCACCTACCTGCGCGGCGGGGGCGGCCAGCAGCAGCGGACCCGCTTCGTCACCTACCGCAGCGCCGACGACGGGCGCCTGGTGGAGGACAAGCTCTACCGCAACCTGCACCCGATGCTCGGCAAGCGGCTCGACCTGTGGCGGCTGTCGACGTTCGATCTCACCCGGCTGCCGTCCGCGGAGGACGTCTACGTCTTCGACGGCGTCGCGCGGGAGAACCCGAAGGACCGGCGCATCTTCGCGCTGGGCGAGATCCGCGACCTTGAGCCGCTGGTGGACGAACGGACCGGCGCGATCACGTACCCGCGGCTCGGCCGCGTCGGCCTGGAGGCGCTGGCCGCCATGCGGGCCGCCCTGGCCCGCCACCCCGCCCGGGAGCGGCCGACCGCCAACCGGCTGGTGCTGCTCGTGCGGCCGGTCTGGGACATCCCGGCCGAGCAGTGGCACGCGCTGTTCGCCACGTATGAGAAGCTCGCCGTCGGCGCCGGCCTGGAGAAGGTCGTGCTGCACGTCAAGCTGCCCGAGAAGGGCAAGGACGGGCGGATCCACGTGGTCGACCGGGTGCTGACGGTCGAGGGTCTCGGCGGCGGCGGGCTGTCGGTGCGGGTCACGGAGGTCGGCCCGAACCCGGTGCGGCCGCTCACCCCGTACGCCCAGAAGGTGCTGACCGCGGCACGGTTCGGGTCGCCGTATCCGTACGAGATCGTGCACATGATGACCCCCGCGCCCGGCGACGCCTCGGCGTTCCCGCCCGGGCGGTTCCAGGAGATGGACCTCGGCCCGGACGACCGGCTCGAGCCGGTGGACCGCGAGCCCGGCCGCAACCAGGCCCACCTCGTGGTCGGGCTACTGACCAACGTCACCGACGTGCACCCCGAGGGGATGACGCGGGTCGCGATCCTGTCCGACCCGACCCAGGGGCTGGGCAACCTCGCCGAGCCGGAGTGCCGCCGGATCAACGCAGTGCTGCGCTACGCGAGCGAGCACCAGATCCCGGTGGAGTGGTATGCGGTGAGCTCCGGCGCGCTGATCGCCATGGACTCCGGCTCCGAAAACATGGACTGGATCAGCAACACCCTGCGGGCGATCATCGAATACACGCAGGCCGGCGGCGAGATCAACATCATCGTGACCGGCATCAACGTGGGCGGTCAGCCCTATTGGAACGCCGAGTCCACGATGCTCATGCATACCCGCGGCATCCTGATCATGACCCCGGCCAGCACGATGGTGCTGACCGGCAAACAGGCGCTGGACTTCTCCGGCGCCGTGTCCGCGGACGACAACTCCGGCATCGGCGGCTACGACCGGATCATGGGGCCGAACGGGCAGGCGCAGTACTGGGCCCCGAGCTTCCCCGAGGCGTGCCAGATGCTGCTCCGGCACTACGACTACACGTATGTCGTGCCGGGGGAGACGTTCCCGCGGCGGCGGCCCACGGCCGACCCGGCGCAGCGGGACGTCCGGCCGAGCCCGCACGCGCCCGCGCCGGGGTCCACGTTCACGCGGGTGGGCGACATCTTCGACATGGCGACCAACCCCGAGCGTAAGGCGCCGTTCGACATGCGCTCGCTGATGCGGGCCGTGATGGACGCCGACTGCCACCCGCTGGAGCGTTGGAAGGACTGGCAGGACGCCGACACGATCATCACGTGGGACGGCACGATCGGCGGCATCCCAGTCTGCCTGCTGGCGATGGAGTCGCACCGGGTGCAGCGGCGCGGGTTCGTGCCGAGCTTCGGCCCGCCGGCGTGGACGTCGGGGACGCTGTTCCCGCAGTCGGCCCGCAAGGCGGCCCGGACCATCAACGCCACGTCGGGCAACCGGCCGCTGGTGGTGCTCGCGAACCTGTCCGGCTTCGACGGGTCGCCGGAGTCGATGCGCAACTGGCAGTTGGAGTACGGCGCCGAGATCGGCCGGGCCATGACCAACTTCCGCGGTCCGATCGTGTTCGTGGTGGTGTCGCGTTATCACGGCGGGGCGTTCGTGGTGTTCTCCAAGCAGCTGAACCCCGGTATGGAGGTCGCGGCGGTGGAGGGCTCGTACGCCTCGGTGATCGGCGGCGCGCCCGCCGCGGCGACCGTGTTCGCCCGCGAGGTGAAGCAGCGCACGGAGAAGGACAGCCGAGTGGTCGAGGCGCGTACGGCAGCCGCCTCGGCGTCCGGCGCCGAGGCGGGGGCGCTGCGGGCCAAGGCCGCACGCGTCCGCGAGGTCGTGCACTCGGAGCGGCTGCGCGAGGTCGCCGACGAGTTCGATGCGATCCACACGATCGAGCGGGCCCAGCGGGTCGGCTCGGTGGACAAGATCATCCCGGCCGAGACGATCCGTCCGTACATCATCGACGCCCTGGAGCGCGGGATGGTGGCCTACCAGGCGCGGATCTGAGAGGGCGGGCCGGCGCTCAGGGATCTGGGGAGCCAGGCTGGTGGCCCAGATGCCGGTGCGCCTGACATAGTCCTGGGGTGACCCACATGGCTGCAGGGTGACCCACATGGCTGCGGGGTGACCCACTCTCTGCGGGGGGGGGGGTCACCCCGCAGTCGAGGTGAGCGACCCTGCGGTTCGGTCAGCTTGGTGCGAGCCCGTCGGGGCGGGGACGGTTGTCAGTCCGGCAGCGGTGCCGCGAGCCAGGAGTGCCGAGGCGGTACGGATGACAAGTCGGCGCTTCCTGGCAGGGGGACGGGCGGATCGCAGGGGGTCCTGCTCGCGATCGTGAGCAGGAACGTCCCGTCGCGGCGCCACCAGCCGGGGATCGCGCCGCTCCACCACGCCGGGCGCGGTCCGCGCCACCACGCGGGGACGTCCACGCCGCGCGCGACGCGGTGGGGGACAAGGTCGTACGTGACCCGCCCCCACCCGTCGGGACGAGCGCCGGTGAGCACGGTGACGTCGACGGTCCGGGTGTCGGCGCGCAGGCCCACGCCGGCCACCTTCAACCCGGCCTCCTTGGCGGACCACAGCAGGTTGGCCGCGGCGTCGAACCCGTCGGCGCTCGCGGCGGCCTGGCGACGTACCCACTCCTGTTCACCGGGGTTGAGGTAGTCGCGGACGAAACCCTCGCTGCGCGGCTCGACGATTTCCAGGTCGACGCCGATGCCCGCGAGGACGCCGGCCACGTGGCCTGGCCGGGAGTCCAGGCCGCCGGGGACGGGGGAGCTGGGCGCGACCAGCGCG
The DNA here is from genome assembly GCA_934678955.1 of uncultured Austwickia sp. The sequence continues at coordinate 9,063 of CAKUSI010000112.1, forward strand.
ACCGCCGCGCCGGCCCGGTCGGTGAGCGAGAGCGCGAGGCCCACGTCCTGCCCGTCGATCTCGATGTAGGGGGCGCCCGTGACCGCGTTGAGCACCCCGATCCGGGCCAGGTCGGCGTCGGTCCGGGTGGGCAGACCGAGCCAGGCGGCGGCGGCCAGCTTGCCCGCGGTGCGTCGCAGCAGGTACTCGGTGCGGCGTTTGGCGAACCGGTACTCCGCCAGCCGCGCCCGCTCCCGCGGCACCAGCCACGCCTCGCCGGGGCGCACCTGGTCCTCGGTGCAGGCGAACCACCGCAGATCCGGCCCCGGCCCGCTGGGCCGGACACCGCTAGGGCCGGTCGCCGGAGTCATTGGCCGACCCTATCCCGCGCCGGACGCCAGACCACCCGCCCGTGGGCGGGAAACGTACGCGTTCGCGCAGGTGGGGGGGTACGGCTGCCGCCCGTGGGCGGGAAACGTACGCGTTCGCGCAGGCGGGGCCGTACGGCTGCTGCCCGTGGGCGGGAAACGTCCGCGTTCGGGCAGGTGGAGGCGTACGGCTGCTGCCCGTGGGCGGGAAACGTCCGCGTTCGGGCAGGTGGGGGCGTACATCTGCCGCCCGTGGGCGGGAAACGTCCGCGTTCGGGCAGGTGGGGGCGTACATCTGCCGCCCGTGGGCGGCTCTGGCCAGCGGGTTCGGGGCTCGCCTGGGTCGGGCGCGTGATGTGCAGCCGCCTGGTCCGCCCCGTGGTCATCGGGTCTCTCGCGCTCTGCCAACTCAACCCTCGCCGCTTCGGGTGGCCCCCCACAGCTTCCGGTGGACTCTCCCCGCGACGGGTTGGCTCCCTTCGCTGGAGGGTGTTCCGCTGATACCTGACCCTCACCACCGCGGCCGAACCCTCCTCGCTGAGAGTGAACTCTCGTCCAGACGAGAGTTCAGCCTCTGCGGGGAGAGTTCGGTCGATGTTGGGAGCGCTCGGCGTGCTGACGGGCCGGGACTCTCGGGGGTGTTCACCCGTCGCCAGAAGTGCCCAGTCGAGGCCTGAAGGGCCCAGCACTCGGGTGGTGCGGAGGCCCGGTCGGGGGGACTTCTTCCACCGCGCCGGAGGCCTCGACGGATGCAGGGTTTGGGATGCACCAGTGCCTCCCGTGGGCGGGAAGCGTCCGCGTTCGGGCAGGTGGGGGCGTACGGCTGCTGCCCGTGGGCGGGCAACGTCCGCGTTCGGGCAGGTGGGGGCGTACGGCTGCCGCCCGTGGGCGAGAAGCGTCCGCGTTCGGGCAGGTGGGGGCGTACGGCTGCCGCCCGTGGGCGGGAAGCGTCCGCGTTCGGGCAGGTGGGGGCGTACATCTGCCGCCCGTGGGCGGGAAGCGTCCGCGTTCGCGCAGGTGGGGCCGTACGGCTGCCGCCCGTGGGCGGAAGCGTCCGCGTTCGGGCAGGCGGGGGGCGTACGGCTGCCGCCCGTGGGCGGGAAACGTACGCATTTGCGCTGGTACGTCGCGCCAGGTGCCGCCCGTGGGCGGGAAACGTACGCGTTCGCGCAGGTGGGGGCGTACGGCTGTCGCCCGTGGGCGGGA
>CAKUSI010000113.1 GCA_934678955.1 uncultured Austwickia sp.
CTTCCTGCGCGTCCGCGTCCGCCTGCTCGCGGGCGATCTCCTCGGCGCGCTCCTTGTCGCGCGCCCGCCGCTCGGCCTCGGAGAAGACGTTGCGCGGCGAGAGCAGTTGATAGAACCCCAGCGCGTTGCCCCAGTGGTCGGAGAAGTTGGCGAAGCTCACCACGTCCTGGATGACCACGGTCTCCCCGACGGGGACCCCGTTGTCGCTGACCCGGGCAACTGCCGCTTCGATGTCCAGCACCTCCAGGCGCACCCGCGCGTTGTTGGCACCCGGCCGCTCGTGGCCCGTCGAGAGTTGCAGCCACGACCCGGGGCAGATCTGCCACTCCAGGAAGTCGTCGAGGGGTGCGGTGTCGGGGCCGTGCCCGAACACGTGCGTGTAGAAGTCCAGAACTTCGTGGAAGTCACCTGCGTTGAGGGCGATCGTCATGCCCCGCACGTCGGCCATCGGTCATCTCCTCGCCCAGCTGCGGCATCCCCCGGTCACCCTAGTCCACCTGAGAATGAACACGCTTCCACCACAAGGGGATTGAGGTAGTGATCCGGAGGTGGTCTGCCGTCGCGCCTCCTGCGGGCGCGCTCAGGGCGACCCCCCCAGTGCCGATGGGGTGACGAATCGTCCGCGCGAGGGCGCTCGACACCGTGAGGTTTCGGGTCCGTCGGGCGGCGTTGCGACGGAAGGATCTTCATGGAGACGCAGGCGATCGGTCTGGCCGAACGGGTTCTGCTGGTGGCACCCATGACAGCCGGGGTCCTGGCTCTCGTGGCGCTCGTCGCCCTCGGGGGCTGGGCGGGCCGCTGGCTGCGCGCCCACGGTGCGACGGAACGCGTCCGCCACGGTGCCCGGCTCGAGCTGTCGATGCCGCGTGCGGAAGCGCTTGCAGTCGCCGACCGGGCATTCTCCGCCGAGTCCTGGGCGCCGGTCGCAGGGGACGGCGCGCGCAACTGGGCGCACCTGGAGGCGCATCGCCCCGGTGTGTCGGTCGAAGCGGTCGACACCGTGGACGGCTGTGAGGTGCACGTATGGATGTCTCGCTGGACGCTTCGCCGGGGGCACGTCGCGCACCCGGGCGTGGCCCTTCGGCAGATCCAGGCAGTGGCCACGGCCCTTCGCGAGGCCGAGCAGGAGGACGGGGCACGTGGGCGAAGTGGTGGCGTGGGGGTCGACCACCTGCTGCTCGTCGAGGCGCTGTCCCGCCAGGGCGAGGCCGCTCGCGCGGCCGCTCAGGTCGTCCGGGAGGCTCCCGGCCGGGCCCCCGTCGGTTAGCTGTCGCGAGGTCGAGGCGAAGCCGGCGTCACCCGCCGGCGTCACCCGCCGGCGTTCACGCAGAGGTGTTCAGCGGCCGTTGGCCCGTTGGAGACGGGGTCGCCCCGGGTACGGACAGCGGGTCGAAGCCATAGGGCAGCTCCAGTCGATGCCGGGCCATCAGCTCCGCGTCCGACAACAGCTCACGCGTCGGGCCGTCCGCGACGAGGCGCCCCTCGTCCAGCAGCAGCGCGCGGGGGCACAGTTGCAGGGCGTACGGCAGGTCGTGGGTGACCATCAGGATCGTCACGTCCAGGCCGGTCAGGATGTCCGCGAGCTCACGCCGCGCCGCCGGGTCCAGGTTGGACGACGGCTCGTCGAGCACCAGGATCTGGGGTTCCATCGCCAGAACGGTCGCCACGGCGACGCGGCGTCGCTGACCGTACGAGAGGTGATGGGGGGCTCGGTCGGCGGCGTGGGCCATGCCCACCTGCGCCAGGGCACGCTCCACAGCGGTGTCGAGGGTGTCACCGCGCAGACCCAGGTTCGCCGGGCCGAACGCGACGTCGTCGCGCACCGTCGGGAGGAACAGCTGATCGTCGGGGTCCTGGAAGACGATGCCGACCCGGCGGCGGATCTCGGCGAGGTTCTCCCGGGCGACCGGCAACCCCCCGACCCGCAGCCGACCCGCCCCCGTGCCTCCGGCCACCGCGCCGAGGATGCCGTTGAGGTGAAGCACGAGCGTCGTCTTGCCCGCGCCATTGGGGCCGAGCAGGGCGACCCGTTCACCGGCGTCGATACGGGTGCTGACCCCGAAGAGCGCCTGGCGCCCGTCGGGGTAGGCGTAGGCCAGGCGCTCGATCTCCAGGGCGGGCGGGGCGTCGCTCGAAGGCCCTCCGGGGGCCTGATCGTCTAGGACCTCATGCGGTTCTGGCGTGTCGGCTCGGCTCACAGCCGCCCCACCGTGGACGCCGTCAGCACGCAGGCCGCCGCGAGGGGGAGCAGCGCGCAGCTCAGACCCCGACCCCCGGCGGCCGGCGAGAGCGGCGGCATCCTGCCGGCGTAGCCGCGCGACAGCATCGCCCGGTGCACCCGCTCCCCTCGCTCGTAGCTGCGCACGAAGAGCGACCCGGCGCCGGCGGCGATCGCGGCCAACGCCCGGCCCCGGCCCTCGGGGGCGCCGCGAGACGCCCGGGCAATCCGCATCCGGTGCGCGTCGTGCGCCACCACGGAGACATACCGGATCATGAACGACAGGATCGCCACGAACGCACGGGGCAGGCGCAGCCGTTCCAGGCCGGACAGCAGCTCCCGCGCCCCCGTCGTGCTGGCGAGGATCACGGCTGCGACGACGCCGAGCGTCGCCTTGACCAGCAGGGTCAGGCCGCCCGCGAGCCCCTCCGCCGACAGCCAGAGCGGCCCCGCCGCCACGCGCGGCCCGGAGGCGACGAAAGGCATCAGCAGGGCGAAGACCACGAAGGGCGCCTCCACGGCCGTGCGCCGGGCGAGGGTGCCTGGCGGGATGCGCGCGAGAGCGGCCGCCGCGGCCAGGAGGGCCGCGTAGCCGGCGAACGGCCAGGCCGCGGCCCACGCGCCAGCGCCTCCCTGAGCGCCCTCGCCGACCCCGAACGCCTCGGGCGACAGCCCGGGGGTCGCGACCACGACGACCACGAAGCCCAGGAGCGCGAGCAGCTTGGCGTGGGCGGGCTGCTCGTGGAGCGGACCGCCACGGGCCAGCACCAGCGCGTCCGCCGCGTGGGCCCCGTTCACCGGCTTGCCGCCGCCGCAGGCCTCGGTCGGCGCAGACGCCGGGCGATCGTCACGCTCCGCGACCTGCCCGGACCTGATCGCCGGCCGGTCGGGTTCCCGCCTCGGCGGACCGGCGGCGCTGGCCGGCGACCAGCCAGGCCAGCAGGAGGGCGACGGCGAGCGTCGCCAGGGCACCGACCAGGCCGGCGATCGACGTGCCGAAAAGCTCGGGGACGCCGGACAGTCCGTACTCGGCGAAGGGGGAGACCTCGGCCGCGGACGCCTGCCCCGCCTCCGCGAAGCCCAGTTGCTCCCCGACGAACTCGAGGCCGTCAGGGTGCGCGCTCGCCAGCAGCGACAGCCCCCCGGCGACGATGAGCGTGATCAGCCCACCGACCGCGAGCACGCCGCGGGCGCCCCTCGGGCGGGTGACCTCGGCGGCCGCCTGTTCGGCGGGCACTGTCGAGCGCGTCCCGTCAGCCTCGACGAGCACCAGCTCGCTGCGCGCATCGCGGACCGCGTAGATCAGATCGGGCCGGGTGGCCACGACGGCGCCGACGATCGCAGCCGTGATCGCGGCCTCTCCGATGCCGATGACCGCATGCCAACCGATCATCGCGCCGGCCAGGGCGGTCAGGGAGATGTCGATGGTGCCGCCGGCGGCGTAGAGCAGTGTGAAGACCCCCGCCGCCGCCGGGACCGACAGGAAGGCTCCGAGCGTGGCGGCGGGCACGACGGAGGTGGCTCGCCGGGGGAGCAGCCGCAGGAGGGCTCGCGTGGTCAGCCACCCGACCAGGACCGCGACGATCGCCAGGAGGGTGACGTTGGTGCCGAGGGCGCTGAGGCCGCCGTCGGCGAAGAGGAGAGCTTGCACAATAAGGACCACGGTCATGACGAGCACCGCTGTCCAGGGCCCGACGAGCACGGCGGCCAGCGTGCCCCCGATCAGGTGACCGCTGGTGCCTGCGCCGACCGGGAAGTTGACCATCTGGGTCGCGAAGATGAACGCGGCGAGGAGGCCCGGCAGCGCGGGCCCGCTCGCGCGCAGCTCCGCCTCGGAGCGGCGCAGCGCGAGACCGACCGCGCCGACGGCGATCGCCCCGGTCGCGAGAGAGGTGGGGACGTCGAGGAAGCCGTCGGGAACGTGCATGAACGCCATCCTCACTCTTGTTGCGAGCTACTTGCAACAAGAGCGCCGCCGGGGCTTTCGTCCCCGCCTGTCGCGGCCCGGATATCCGCTCCGCACGGACGACCAACTAGACTGTCCAACAACGGATTTGGACTATCGAACCGAAGCGGTTGGTCGCCCTGGTCGGTGCCGGATCCGCCTGACCTCGCCCCGCCTGCCGGGGGCGTGAGCCCCATCCCTGACGTCGTTGGAGTCCTGATCATCATGCCGTTCGTCTCGTGGCGCCGCCGTCCGCGCGCCGCTCGCCTCGCCGTGTCCACCGCCCTCCTGCTCGGCCTGGGCGCGACCGCCGCCTGCTCCAACGCAGCGACCGATCCGGAGGCGCCGTATGCGCCGTCGGCCTTCGACAAGGGCAGCCCGATCAGCGTCCTCCTCGCATCGGGCAGCGACCTGCGCAAGCCTCTCGAGGAGGCGCTGGCGAAGGCCGAGTTCACGGCCACCGTGCAGGTCGGCATCGACGGCCAGGACCAGCACGAGCGCTTGGCCAAGATCATCGAGGCCAAGCCGAAGGTGCTCATCGTGGACGCCATGGACGCCGACGCGATCCATTCCGACCTCGACAAGGTCCAGGAGACCGGAGCAGCGGTGGTCGCCTTGTCCAGCCTGCCGAAGGGCACGAAGGCGGTGGACTTCTTCGTGGGCTCAGACCCACGCGCCGAGGGCAGGCTGCAGGGCCAGGCGCTCGTCGACGGGGTCCGTGGCCGCGTAGAAAAGGGCCCGTCCGCGGTCGAGTTGTTCGCCGGGCCCGTGGGCGATGCCGCGGCCAAGATGCGTTTCGACGCGGCGATGGAGGTGCTACGACCCGCCTTGGACGCGAAGACGATCACCGTGGCCTCCGGGGAGCGGGAGTTCGCCCAGGTCGCCGCGCCGGACTTCAGGGCGGCGGGGACCCGGATGGGGACACTCCTCGGCGCGTACTACCCGAAGGCTGCCCCGCAGGGATTCCTTGCGCCGAATGACGCGGTCGCACAGTCCGCCATGGCTGCGGTGCGGGCGACCGGCGTGGCGAGCACCCCGTTCGCGACCGGGGCGGGGTCCACGAGCTTCGGAGCCAGAGCGCTGATGACGGGGCAGCTGGGCATGACGACGTACGTGGATCCGGCCGAACTCACGAACACCGTCGTGACGTTGGTCCGGGAGCTCTCCGAAGGTAAGGAGCCGACGCTCAACCACAAGGAGGGTTTCGGCAACGGGACCGAGGACGTCCCCGCCCAGCTCTTGACGCCGGCTTCTGTGACGCGAGCGAACGCGGCCACGACCTATGCCAACAACGCGGCGCTCAAGGCGATCGTCTCTCCGTCGTCGTAGGTCACGCGAGCAGCGCCACCCAGGCACCGGTCGCGTCGGCGCCCAGCGTGAGCAGGGCGGCGGCGTCGGAGACGAGGTCGATCGCACCATCCACCCCGGCGAACTGCGCGCTGGGATGGGGCATGGGTCTGCGCAGTGTCCCTGTGGCCAGGTCGTATTCCGCGACAGCGCCTGGTGTGTTTCCGACCGGGATCAGGACCGTATGGGGGGTGCAGGCGGCCGTGCGCGGCGCCGTGCCAGGCAACGGCATCTCCCATCGGGTCTCTCCCGTTGCGGGGCCGACGGCACGCAGGGTCTGTGTCTCTCTCGCGCCGCTGGTCAGCACCAGTTGCCCCGCGCAGGCCGCCAGGGGCTGCCCTCCCGGCAGTGACCAGGAGCGGCCGGCGGCTCCCGGGGCGGGGGTCGCTTTCAACGTGGCGTGGCCGCCCTCGTGGCCGAATCGACGAGTCAGCGTGGGGAGCACGACGCTGTCGTCCGACGCGGAGACTGCCACGGGCGTCCCCCGGCGCCCACCTCCGTCTTCGCCCACCGGGCCGTCTGCGTCGGCCCATCGCTCGCCGCCCGTGTCGAACAACGGCCACCCGCGGGCGAACCCGACGACGGCGCCGAGGGGGCGATTACGGGCGAGCGCGCCGTCCCGGTCATCGACGATGAGGGCGGCGCCGTCGACGGTGGCCTGCTCGACCACGACCGCACTGCCGGACGTCCTGGGACGCCCCGGCGTCGTCCCGGCGGCGGCGAGGTAGCTCCGGGACCATCGGGCCGTCCCCGCGGCGTCCCAGCGAGTCAGGATGACTTCAGTGGCCGCGCTCGAGGGCGTGGCGGCGACACTGACGAACCCGCTCGGATCGGCCCCGAGCGCGCTGGGTCGGCCGGCGAGGTCGACACGTCGGCGGAGGGTCCCGTCCTCACCGACGGCGACGAGTCGTCCCGCGTGCTCGAGCCGTTCCAGACAGGCGATGTCGCCGCCGGGTGTTCGCGCGCAATCGGCGACGTCGCCGAAAGCGGGCCCGCGCCAGCGGATGTGCCCCGTGGCCACGTCCACGCCCGCGAGGCGCGCGATCGGCTCCCCGACGGCGGGGCCCTGCGGGCGGACGGCCTCCGCCAGGACCACCACGAAGGCGGGGGAGGCGCCCGAAGACCCCGCCGTGGTGGCGACGGAGGGGCCGCTCGGCCCCTCGGCCGCGAGGGGGGCGGGCGGGGTCGGCACCACCCGCAGGCGAGATGGGGTCGAGGTGTGTTCGCCGAGGACGTCGGCGGCGGTCACCATCCAGCGCACGGCGCGCGGCTGCGCGGTGGCCGGGACCAGCCCGGAGGTGCTCGGCGGCAGCGGGGCGAGGTCGGTCGCGACGAAGTGACCGGGGTCGGCCTCGGCCGACGGGACTCGCTGCCAGGCCCAGTGGGTCGCGAGCGCACCCACCAGCATCGCGGCACACAGCCCGCTGGCCGCGAGGCGGCGCCCCCGGCGCCCGCCGGGGGTCTCGTCCGAGCGCGCGTCCTTCCCCACGCCCACCTCATCGGCGTGCGGTCTTCCCGCCCAAGCGGACCCGCGATCTACGACCCAGTGGTTAGGCCTGTCCGACACCGCCAGATCGGACGCTGGCCCGAGCGCGCGCCGCGGCGACGACCCGGCGTTTCGCACGGGACCGGCCGTACAGTGACCGCCATGACCCACCCTGAGGTGGCCGACGCGAGGGACCCGCTGACATCGTTGTGCGCGTTCATCGACGCCGCGCCGTCCCCATACCACGCGGTGGACGCCGCGCGCGCCCTCCTGACCACCGCCGGATACCGGGAGTTGGACGAATGCCGGCCGTGGCCGGGTGAGCCCGGCCGCTACCTGGTGGTGCGCGACGGGAGCCTGGCCGCCTGGTCCACCGAGGCCCTCGACGGGGCTCCCGTGGCCGGCCGGACCCCGCGGGTGCGCGTGATCGCCGCGCACACCGACAGCCCGAACCTGCGGGTCAAGCCCCAGCCGCGCATCGCCCGCCTCGGCTGGGACCAGCTCGGCGTCGAGGTGTACGGGGGAGTCCTGCTCAACTCGTGGCTGGACCGTGACCTCGGGCTGTCCGGTCGGGTGTCGCTCCGGGACGGTGCCGCCCCGCTCGGCGTGAGTGGTCGGCTGTGGCGTACGGATTCCCCGATCTTGCGGATCCCGCAGCTCGCGATCCACCTGGATCGGCAGGTGCACAGCGAGGGGCTGCGGCTGAACCCCCAGACGCACATCACGCCGGTGTGGGGCGCGACCGGGGGCGGCCCGCAGTTTCGCGACTGGCTCGCCGAACAGCTCCAGGTGGAACCACGGGACGTGCTCGGCTGGGACGTGATGACGCACGACCTCACGCCGTCGCGACGCGTCGGCCGCGAAGGAGACCTGGTGTCGGCGCCGCGGCTGGACAACCTGGCCAGTTGCTACGCGGCGGTGCGGGCGCTGCTGGGGTGGACCTCCGACGAGTCGGAACCGGTGGTGCCGATGATCGTGCTCTACGACCACGAGGAGATCGGCTCGCTGACCCGCGCGGGCGCGGGCGGTGCGTTCCTGACCTCCGTGTGGGAGCGGGTCGTCGCGTGCCTCGGCGGGGACCGCGGCGACGCGCTGGCCTCGATGGCAGGCGGGCTGGTCTGCTCGGCGGACATGGCCCACGCGGTCCACCCCAACTATGCGGAAAGGCACGAGCCGGAGCACCTGCTGACGGTCGGCGGCGGGGTGGCGCTGAAGGTCAACGTCTCGGGCCGCTACGCGACCGACGCGCTCGGCGGGGCCGTGGCCGCTCTGGCGGCGGAGCGGGCGGGTGTCGGCGTCCAGGCTTTCGTCACCCGGGGGGACATGCCCTGCGGCTCGACGATCGGGCCCGTGACAGCGGCCCGGACCGGCGCCACGACCCTCGATGTCGGCGCGCCCATGCTCGCGATGCACTCCTCGCGGGAGATGGCGGGGGCGCGGGATCTGATCGACTACGTAGCGTTCACCGGGGCTCTCTTGGCGGGTTGAGCGTCGTTCGCCGATCCCCTTGATCCAGCGCAACGTGGGGCAACGTGATCGGCGCCACTCGCCCATGCGCGGGCCTAGGCTAAGGGCGATCCGACGTCTAGCGCAGCTGGGAAGGCACTCATGAGCAAGTTCGTGTACGGATTGGCCGAGGGCAACAAGGACATGAAGGATCTGCTGGGTGGCAAGGGCGCCAACCTGGCGGAGATGCACAACATGGGGATCCCTGTGCCGCCCACTTTCACGATCACTACTGAGGCGTGCAAGGCGTACCTCGCCCACGGGAGCGAGCCGGACGAGCTGTCGTGGGAGATCGACGACCACATCCGTCGCCTCGAGGAGGCGACCGGCAAGAAGCTCGGGGACGCGGACGACCCTCTGCTGGTGTCCGTGCGCTCCGGGGCGAAGTTCTCCATGCCCGGCATGATGGAGACCGTCCTCAACATCGGGCTGAACGACACGTCGGTGAACGGCCTGGCCCAGGTGACCGGCAATGAGCGCTTCGCCTGGGACTCCTACCGTCGCCTGCTGCAGATGTTCGGCAAGACCGTGCTCGACATCGAGGGTCACGCGTTCGAGGACGTGATGGACCAGGCGAAGAAGGCCAAGGGCACGACGTCCGACATGGACCTCGACGCTGCGGACTTCCGCAAGATCGTCACCGAGTTCGAGGCCATCATCAAGAAGGAGACGGGGCAGGACTTCCCGCAGGACCCCAAGGAGCAACTGCTCGAGTCCGTCCGCGCGGTGTTCCGGTCGTGGAACTCTGAGCGCGCGGTGCTCTACCGCCGCCAGGAGCGCATCCCCGCCGACCTGGGCACCGCGGTCAACGTCTGCACGATGGTGTTCGGCAACCTGGGTGACACCTCCGGCACCGGCGTGGCGTTCACCCGCGACCCCGCCTCCGGGCACTCGGGCGTCTACGGCGATTACCTGGTCAACGCCCAGGGCGAGGACGTCGTCGCTGGTATCCGCAACACGATGCCCCTCGCGGAGCTGGAGAGCATCGACAAGCCTGCGTACGACGAGCTCATGGGCATCATGGGCACGCTGGAGCAGCACTACAAGGACCTGTGTGACATCGAGTTCACGGTCGAGAACAACAAGTTGTGGATGCTCCAGACCCGCGTCGGCAAGCGCACCGCCGCCGCGGCTTTCAAGATCGCCTGCCAGCTGGTCGACGAGGGCAAGATCTCTGAGGAAGAGGCGCTGCAGCGCGTCACCGGCGACCAGCTCGTCACGCTGATGTTCCCGACTTTCGACTCGTCCGCGACGAAGGAGCGGATCGCCAAGGGCATGAACGCCTCGCCGGGCGCGGCGGTCGGCGAGATCTGCTTCTCCAGCCCCGCGGCTGTCGAGGCGGCGGCTGAGGGCAAGCGGGTCATCCTGGTCCGTCGGGAGACCAACCCGGACGACCTGACCGGCATGATCGCCGCGCAGGGCATCCTGACCAGCCGGGGCGGCAAGACCTCGCACGCGGCGGTCGTCGCCCGCGGCATGGGCAAGACCTGCGTCTGTGGCGCTGAGGAACTCGACATCGACACCCGCGGCGAGACCATGAAGCTCAAGGACGGGCGTGTCCTGAAGTCCGGTGACCTGATCTCCATCGACGGGACCAGCGGCGAGGTCTTCCTCGGCGAGGTCCCGGTGAGCGCACCTCCGGTGGTGCAGTACTTCGAGGGCACCCTGTCCCAGGAGCAGATCGAGGCCGACGAGCTGGTCCACGCGGTCGACCGCATCATGCGCACGGCGGACAGGCAGCGCGACCTCGGGGTGCGCGCCAACGCCGACACCGGCCCCGACGCGGCCCGGGCCCGCCGGTTCGGCGCGCAGGGCATCGGACTGTGCCGGACCGAGCACATGTTCCTCGGCGACCGCCGCCCGCTGGTGGAGAAGCTGATCCTCGCCGAGGGGGACGACGAGCGCGAAGCAGCGCTCGCCGGGCTGGAGCCGCTCCAGAAGGGCGACTTCCTGGAGATCCTCGAGGCGATGGACGGTCTGCCCGTCGTGGTCCGCCTGCTCGACCCGCCGCTGCACGAGTTCCTCCCCAGCATCACCGAAGTGACCGCGCACCGCGCGGTGGTCGAGTCTCAGGGAGAGCGCCTC
>CAKUSI010000114.1 GCA_934678955.1 uncultured Austwickia sp.
CCATCATGCCAGGTGGCCCCCGGATCCCCAAACCGAGGAACCGCGCCAAAACAAGCCACCAGGACGCCCAGGACGCCCACTCGCGCTAGGCGACAGCGGCCGCCGTCAGGATCACGTCCGCCAGCCCGTCGGGCGCCTGATAGTGCGGTCCGAGGCCTCCGAAGATGCCCACGCAGGTCAGCATCTCGTGGTCACGGGCTAGCTGCTTGGCCTCTTCGATGATCTCGTCGTCCATGCCGCCGCGGGACAGCACGAGCCACGTCGGCACGGGCAGCCGCCCGTACAAGCCCGTGTCCGGGTAGTAGGGATCGTCCGGCGCCACCTTGTATCCGCCCTGCGCGCTCTCCGGACGCGGCAGGTGCAGCCACGTCCCGTCCGGCAGGTCGCGCATCGACCACTCGACCTCCGTGCGCAGTCCCGGCTCGATGTCGGACAGCAACCAATCCTCCGCCGCCCTGGCCACCAGGCTCTCCACCAGGGCCACGCGCTCCGCGGCGCCGCTGCCGGTCCTCCCGAAGTAGAACCGCTCCGTCAGGCCCTCCGTGATCTGCGGGGTGGCGGCGAAGGCCAAGAGTTCCTCGGTCTGGCCTCGTTCCCGTACCACCGACGCGCCCACCGAGACGACCGCCCGTGCGAGGGAAGGATGCTCGGCGGCGACCGCCATGGCGTAGTACCCCGCCAGCTCCAAGCCTGCCAGCACCGGCCGGTACAGCCCGAGACGCTCCGCGACCGCCGCGATGACCGCGCGGGCTTCAGCGGCCCTCGTGAGCGTGCCCTCGCTGTGCCCGTGGCCAGGAAGATCGAGCGACCACGCCCGGACCCGCCCGTCCAGCACCTTGACGACGGATTCCCATGCGGGCGCGCAGTACCCGGGAGAATGCACTAGCAGTACGTCGGTGCCGGACCCGCCGTAGTCGATGAGGCTGAGAGACGTCCCGCCGAGGTCCAGCGTGCGTGGGGTCCCGATCATGGTGCTCACTCTCCGGCCACTGACGTGACTGCGGCCCAACCGGCGGCTGCTTCTTCGCCGCAACCGCTGCGTCAGTGGCATTGCGTCGGGCTCACCCTATCCCGTCGCCCGCGTTTCGAAGGCGGGGTTCGACGTGCCGAGGATCACGGATTCCGTTGAAAAAACTCATGATTCACGACCCGGACGAAGATCGAGCAACGCCCGCGGCGGACGGGCGACAATGCATCGGTGAGCCAGTGGGAGTCGTGGGTCGAACGGCAGATTCGGGAGGCGAGGGAGCGTGGCGAGTTCGACAACCTGCCGGGCACCGGCAAACCGCTGGACCTGTCCGATGCCAACGATCCCGACTGGTGGATCAAGCGGTACGTCGCCCGCGAGGGCCTCGACACCTCGCTGGTGGTCCACCCGACGCTCGCGCTGCGGCGCGAGGCGGCCGGCTATCCCGCCTCGCTCGCCGACGTCCCCACCGAGGACGCCGTACGAGAAATCATCCGCGACTACAACCGGCGCGTCGTGGAGGACCGCCGCCGTCCCAGCCTCGGCGGGCCGATGCCGCCCGTCGCGCCCCGCCTCGACGTGGACGAGATCGTCGCCGGTTGGCGTGCTCTTCGACACCAGTTGGAGGGCGAACGCCTCGCTGCCACTAAGGAGCTGGATGATGAGTCGAAGAAGTCGGCGTCGCTTGCCTCCCTTCCCTGGTGGCGGCGACTCTTGACTCGCCGTCAGGGTGGTCAGGAGTAGCCCCATCGGAGCATGTCGCCCAGGCTCCTCACGCCCGTACGATCGGCCTCATGACCGCCATGGAACTGCGCCAGGCCCACAGCGTCCAGACGGCCCCGGTGACCGCCATCGGGCTGATCGGCGGCTACCTCGTGGCCCGCGAGACGGGCATCCGACCACTCGGCGGCGTCGTCCTCGGGGCGGCCGGCGCGTACGCGGCCCGGACCTGGTGGGCGCGCGGCGGCGTCGGCCAAGCGGCGGGGTTAGGCGGCGTCTACCTCGCGAGCTTCGGCCTCTCTCACCCGCTGGCCAAGAGGATCGGCGCCTGGCCGGCGGTCCTCGCGATGACCGGTTTCACGGCGGGCGCGGCGTACGCCATCTCCGACTACCCCAACTGAACGACCCGACCCAACAGAACGACCCGCAACGCAACTGACCACTCGCTACGGCACTGAATGACCCGCAAACCCCCACTGAGCGGCCCGGTCAGGCCTCCAGCACAGCCCACCCGTGCGGCGGCAGCGTGACCTTCCCGCCGCGCAGCTCGCCCGAACCCGCCAGCAATGACCGGGCTCCCGGCGCCGGCAGCGCGCACCGGCCGTCCTCCAGGCTCAACGCGACCAGCAGCCGCTGCGCCCCCGACGTGGCCGGCATCTGCGGTCCGGGGCGCACCTCGTAGACGTACTGCGTGTTCGTCAGGTGCACCCTCGCCGTCCGCGCGGCGTGCAGCCAGCGGTGCCGACGGCGCAGCCCGATCAGGTCCCGGTGCATCGTCCAGATGCCCTCGCCCAGGCGGGAGAGCTGCTCGGGCAGCTCCGGAAACAGCGGCCTTACCTGGTCGTCCCCGCCGATCCGGTCCTCCTTGACCCCGTGATAGCCCTGTTCGTCGCCGTAATAGATCGCCGGGGTCCCCGCGACGCTCGCTAGCACCGCGACCGCGTGCGCCACGTGCCGCGCGTCGTCCAGTCGGCTCGCGATGCGGGTCACGTCGTGGTTGCCGACGAACGTGTAGGGGATGAACGTCTCCGCGAACTCGTCGTGTCGGCGCAGCGCGTGGTCGAGCTCCCAGAAGTTGGCGTCGTTGAGCGAACTCCAGGTGGCCTTCCACAACTCGTACTGGGTGACCGCGTCCATCCCGGTCTCCTCCACGATCCCCGGGTAGTCGCCGTGGATCACCTCCCCGACGAGGTACGCCTCCGGAAAACGTTTGCGGACGCGCGGCAGCACCCGCGCCCAAAACGAGGGCTCGACGGCATACGCGGCGTCGAGGCGCCAGCCGTCGATCCCGCGGTCGAGCCACGTCGTCATGACGTCGACGACCAGGTCCGCCACCGCGTCGCTCGAGTGGTCGAGAGCGATGAGCCCGCCGTGGCCCTCGAACGTGTCGTAGTCGGGCCGCACGCCCTCCCGCCACGGGCCGTCGGGCCAGCGCAGCCGGAAGAGCTCGGCTTCGGGCGCGGAGGGCCCTTCCCGCAGGACCTTCTGGAAGGCCGGGTGGGCCCACCCGACGTGGTTGAAGACGCCGTCCAGCAGCACCCGGATGCCGCGCCCGTGGCAGGCCTGGATGAGCCGCGTGAGATCGGTCTCATCGCCGAGCCGGGGATCGACGCGATAGAAGTCGAGCGTGTCGTAGCCATGCGTGGCGCTGGCGAAGATCGGTGCCAGGGCCAGGCCGTTGCATCCCAGCTCGATCAGGTAGTCCAGCCAGGGAAGCAGCCGGTCCAAGCGGTGACGCGCACCGCCACCCTCGATCGCGCGAGCCAGCGCAGTGGGCTCGGATCCGCCCGTCACCGCGGCCAATTCCTGCTCGGCGCCCACGAACCCGAGCGGGTAGACGTGCCACCAGATCGCGTCCTGCACCCAGGAAGACACGGCTGCTCTCCTTGTCCGCCCACCGATTCTGCCGATCCTGCAGTAGGCGGCGCATCAACGGAGCGAGCACTCGCACAGCGGATTTCCAGGGGTCGGCCCTCGCGGCAGGCCCGCGAGGGAGCGATGGGCTGGTCGGAGACCCACCCTACGGCGCGGCGCCGAGGCCTGCGTGGGGGTGGAGGACTCCCGCGTGCGCCGCGGTATTCGTAGGCTGTGCCAAGCAGGCCCCTACCCGGGACGCCTGCCAGGGACGAGGAGGATCCATGACGGACACCACCGACGGTGGGGCGGATCAGTACACCCCGGTCATCCATCTCGACGAGGCGGCCTGCTGGGCCGTGCTTCGCAGGTTGGAGTTCGGGAGGCTCGCCTACCGCTTGGGGACCCATCTGGACATCGCCCCGGTCAACTACGCGGTGCACGAGAACCAGCTCGTGTTCCGGACCGCGATCGGCAGCAAGCTCTCCGGCATCCTCGGGGACGGCGAGGTCGTCTTCGAGGTGGACGAGGTCACCGACAAGGAGGCCGTCAGCGTCGTCGTGCGAGCGCTCGCCCGCGAGATGAGCGGCGGCGAGGCCCGCTGGGCCGACCAGATGCGCCTGCGCCCCTGGGTGCCGACGGTCAAGGACCACGTCGTGGTGTTGCAGCCGCTGCGCATCACGGGGCGCCAGTTCGACATCTCCCGGCCCTGGAAGCGGATGCGCCCCGGCGGCTGACCCCGCTGTCGACCGCTCACCGACCGCGGCTCCGCCGGACGCTCCTGCTGTCCACACCCGCCCCGCCATCGCCCGTCGTCCACAGCCGTCCGCGGCACGCGGCGGGGGTCGCGCGTCCGTGCTGGAGTGGTCGTATGACTCCGCCCGACGAGGTCCCCGCGGCTGACGTTCCCGCCACCGAGGCTCCACCCCCCGGTATTCCACCGCCCGGTATTCCAGCCGCCGACGTCCCTGCCGCCGACGTTCTTCCCGGCCACACTCCAGGCCCCGACCTCCCTGCGGCCCTCATCCGCCCCGCCTGGGCGGAGGGAAGCGACCTTCTGCGGCACTACTACGACACCGAGTGGGGCATGCCGGTCCGCGACGAAGCCGGGTTGCTGGAGCGGATCTGCCTGGAGGGATTCCAGGCCGGCCTGTCCTGGGAGCTGATCCTGCGTCGCCGCCCGGCCTTCCGGGCCGCTTTCGCCGACTTCGATCCCGACACGGTGGCCGCGTTCGGGCCGGCGGACGTCGAGCGCCTCATGGCCGACCCGTCGATCGTGGGCAACGCGCGCAAGATCGAGGCCACGATCGGCAACGCGCGCGCCACCGTGGAGCTCAGATCCGAAGGGGGCCTGGCCGACCTCGTCTGGTCCTTCCTCCCGAGCGAGACCATCGCGCCCCGCACCGTCGAGGAGATCCCCTCGACATCCCCCGAGGCGGACGCATTGGCCAAAGAACTGCGACGGTGCGGGTTCCGGTTCGTCGGGCCGACGACGATGTATGCGCTCATGCAAGCGATCGGCATGGTCGACGCCCACATCGTGGGCAGTCCGCGGCGAGGCTCCTCCGGCGTCTGGCCCACCTGAGGGTGAGACCCCGAGGATGCGGCCCCGACGATGAGACTTCGAGGATGCGGCCGGGGGGTCAGTCCTCGCGGAAGAAGCCGTCCAGCCAGGACTGCTGGGGTTCCTCGGCTGGCGGAGCCAGGGCGCGCTGTTGCTCCTCGAGCTCGCGCGTGCGGCGCTCGACCCTCGTCCGGGCCGAAGATACCGACGCCACGGGGGCTACTGCCTCGTCCTCCGCGGCGTCGCCCTCGGCTGCCTCGTGCAGGTCGTCGGCCGGCGGTTCGACTGGTGTCCGGTAGTCGGTGACCTCCAGGTAGCCCTGGTCGACGCGCACCCAGTCGCGGGACAGCACGGTGGTGGCCAGGTTGATCTCCCATTCCGGCAACGCCAGCAACGCGTCCTCGGTCAGGCGGCTCCCGGCCAGGATCGTCGCCCCCAGGTAAAGGCCACCGCCGGTGCTCCGGGCGATCCGGATCGCGTTGAGGAGGTCCCCGCGCTGCGCATCCCCCAGACCGCCCAGGTTGACCCGGCGGCGCGACAGCGGCTCGATCCGCCGGACCGCGGCGAGGATCTCTGGCGTGTGCAGGCAGTGCAGGTGCAGCAGCAGCGCAAGCTCACCCGCGATGTCGCCGTCGGCCGCGGCCCGCCACAGGATGCCCGGCGGGGCGTCCAACCCTTGTCGGGTGCCGGGGGGACCCTTCTCCGCGAGGCTCACCAGCGGGCTGTTCGCGACGTCGCCACCCGAGAGTTGGAGGCGCAGCAAGTGCCAGGCGTATCCCTGCGCCTCGTGGAGCAGGAGGATCCAGCGGGGTTGTATGCCGAGGTCCACGCGGTTCTTCGTGCCCACGAGGATGCTCGCGGTGACCGCGCTCATGGCCTCGCCTGCCCGCTCACGACATCTCCCTGCGTGACTCTTCCCTGCGTGACTCTTGCCTGGGTGCTCCCGGCGGTGCGCCGGGCGCATGGCAACCTCAGGCAACGTTACGGCGCGGCACTGTGCGCCCAGGGTCCTATCGGCACCGGGGAAGAAACCCTGACCGGGGCGAGAGACTTAGAGCCCGAACCATTCTCGGACGTGCTTGACGATGGCGCGCTCGAAGTCGTCGTCGTTGTGCGCGGCGCGGACCCAGTCGGTGAACGAGCCGCTCACGAGGGCGTCGAGTTCTGCGCGGCAGGCGTCGCCGTCCGTGACCGCCCGCAGCAGCATCTCCTCGGCCTGCTCGGGGCCGGAGTAGAAGAACGGGTAGTTCTCGGGCACCAGCGCGTGGGCCCAGGGCAGGTCGGGGAAGACGCCGACGGCGCCCGCCAGCATCGCCTCGACGTATTCGAGCCCGTACGACTCCTCGCGCGCGGTCGCGAGGAACGAGGCCGTCCGGGCGAGGGCCTCCCAGTACTCCTCCCGGGTCGAGGTCAAGGGCCCCACCCAGGCGTACTCGCGGCGGGACAGATCCATCGCCTTCTTGCTGACCAGGGAGGACTCGTGGAGGCGGGCCTCCACGCGGATCGGCGTGCGGCGCGCGACCTTGTCCACGACCTCGGAGAACACCTGCGGCTGCTTGCGCGCGTCGAGGGTGATCGCGGGGTACAGGACGACGGGGACGGGGGTGTCCTTGCGGGGCTGGACCCGCTCGACGTTGACGCCGAGATTGGCCCACACGATCTTCGCCTTCTCGGCCAGTGGCTGGATGGTCCACTTGTGGACGACCTCGCGCACCTCGGCCGCGGTGCGCGCCGAGTTGCAGAACGTCGGGAACATCGCGAACGACAGGCCCATGGCGGCGAAGTTGATGCGGTGGTGATAGATCGACGGGTTGCGCCACTCGAAGTTCATGAGCATCGGCTCGGCGCCGGAGCTGTGCAGGATCTGCCACACGGCGACGGAATCGATGATGTCCATGTTGATGACGATCGTGTTCTCGGCATCCACGAACTGCAGCGGCATCATGTCGAACCCGTCCCCGCGACGGGCCTGCGGGCCGATCAGGATCGGGTCGTCGAAGAGCTTCAGGAGTCGTCGCACGAGCGTGAGGCCTGCGGACTGACCGAGCAGCTCGCCGTGTTCGTCGACCACGGGGTCGTTGCCGAACGCGCCGTACTTGACCGCGACTCTCATGGTGCGCCCTTCCTGCCGGAGCCGACATGTCTGTTCCTAGCACCGGCGCTGGCGGAATCCAAAGGTCCGGGGCGTGAGTTGCCGCACGAGCCCGGACGCGAGAGCAGGCGGAGCCCGGACGCGAAAGCCGGCCGAGGGCGGCCGATCAGGCAGGTAGGGCGGACCGGTCAGCTCAGCTGGGTGATCGGGCCACCACGAGCCGACGTCGCCTCGGTCAGGACAGCACGTCCTTGCGGCGGAACAGCCAATAGGCAGCGGCGAGGGTCAGGGTCGCATAGAGGAGCGACCAGGCCGCCCCGCGTTGCAGGTCGGTCCAGCCGATCTCGGGTGCGAGGGCCTGGATCCAGGACCTGGAGTAGGCCATCGGCAGGCCGTGTCGCAGGTCGCCGAGGGCGTCGATGGCCTGCAGGATCGAGGCGAGGATCGTGACCAGCACGGCGCCGCCGGCCGCGGCGAGCGGAGAATCCGTACGGGTCCCGATCAGGAACGCGATGCCGATCACCTGCGCCAGCGTGATCGCGATCATCGCCACGCCCAGCGCCAGCCGGGGCCCGAACTCGACCCAGTCCAGGGTGAGGCCGCCGCTGCCGGCGTACGGCGCCCACCCGTAGGCGACGCCGCCGACCACCAGCGACCAGGCGGGCAGGAGTAGTACGGCCAGCGAGGTCGTGCCGGCGGCGACCACCAGCTTGCTGGTCAGCAGTCGGACTCGCGGGACCGGGGCGGCGAGGAGGTAGCGCAGCGAGGACCACGAGGCCTCCGAGGGCAGGGTGTCGCCGGCGAAGAGGGCCGCCAGGATCACCAGGAGGAATTCGGACGCGGCGAACAACGTGAAGACGGTGAAGTTGGCCGAACCCTGCTGCGCCAGGTCGACCAGTCGGGTGCCCCCGCCGCCCTCGTCGCCGAGCGCGAAGGCCGCCACCAGGACGAGCGGCAGGGCCAGCAGCAGCCCGAAGGACCACAGGGTCCGCCGCCGCCCGGTCTGGCGCCGCCACTCGGCCCGCCAGGAGAGCGGCCGGACGCGGCGTGCGCCCCGCCCACCCCGCGCGGTCGAGGTGGTCGGCGATGTCGTTGCGCTCATCGGGGTCGCACCGTCCTGCCCGCCTCCAGGTCCTCTGCGGCGATCACTCCGAGGAACACCTCTTCCAGGTGCCGCCGACCACTCACCCCGAGCACTTTCCCGCCCGCCGCGACGACCGCGTCGACCACGTCGGCGCGCGGCGCATCCGCCACGACGACGAGGCGAGCGGGGTCGGCGCCGGGCACCAGCTCCACCGACCGCAGGCCATCGACGGGGCGTCCCCGATCATCGCCACGACCGCGGTCGCTGCCTTCACCTCGCCCACGGCCACGCCACCCGGCACGCCCGTGTCCACGCCACCCGGAGGCCGGACGCCGGAGGGCGTCGGCGACCCGTGACGCCTCCGGCGGGCCGCCGTCGAGTTCCAGGACCGTGGTGTCGGCGCTGTCCACGAGGTCCGCGACCGCGCCCGCCGTCACCACCCGCCCGCGATGCATCACCACCACGTGGGTGCAGGTGAGTTCGACCTCCGCGAGGAGGTGACTGGACACGACGACGGTGCGCCCGGCCTGCGCGTACCGGCGCAGGATCGGCCGCATCGCGGCGATCTGGGGCGGATCCAACCCGTTGGTGGGCTCGTCGAGGATGAGCACCTCCGGCAGGCCGAGCATCGCCTGCGCGATCCCGAGGCGCTGCTTCATTCCGTGGCTGTAGGAGCGGACGGGGCGTTCGACGGCGTCGCCGAGGGCGGCCACCTCCAGCGCCTCGTCCAGGTGCGCTTCCTCGTCGGGTCGGCCGGTAGCGGCCCAGTAGGCGTGCAGGTTTTCCCGGCCGGTGAGGTGCGGCAGGAAGCCGGGCCCCTCGATCAGCGTCCCCACCCCGGCCAGGGCCGGAGACCCCGGTCGCAGGGGCCGACCGTGCACGTAGGCCTCGCCGGAGTCGGGATGGATCAGCCCGGCGATCATCCGGATCGTCGTGGTCTTGCCCGCGCCGTTGGGGCCGAGCAGCCCCACCACCTGGCCGCGATGCGCCGACCAGCTGACGTCGTCGACGGCGCGATGCCCGTCGGCGTACGTCTTGACCAGGCGCTCCACCGTCAGCGGGACGTCGGCGAGATCCTGCCGCCGGCCGGAGCGCTCCCGTCGCAGACCCTGCCGCCACGTGGCGAAGGCGGCCGCCGCCGCGAGGAGGAGCACGGCCGCGAGGGCGCCGCTCACCCAGCGCACCTCGTCGTCCGGGGGAGTGCTCGCCTGGGCGGCAGTGGGTACGACGGGCAGCGCGAGATCCGCTCCGTCGAGAGCCACCTGATACACGCGGGCGTCCAGGGGGGTGGCGTACGACGCGTCGGTCGCGGACACCAGCACCCGCCACGTGCTGCCCTGCTCCATCGTGTAGGTCCCGGCGGGCAGCGATACCTCGACCGGTGTGGGGACGCCGGGCCGCGTGGTGACCCGGATCGGTGCCACGAGGCGACGAGGCGCCGAGGGCGTGCCGGCGACCACTCGCCACAGCGACACGAAGAGGGTGGCGTCGGCCGCGCTGGAGGTGACCGTGAGGCGGACCCGGGGAGTGCCGAGCACCGTGAGGCCCTGCTCCAGGGGCTGTGTGTCGAACGCGACGCTCTGCCCGGGAAGGGCGGCGAGCGGGTATGCGGCGGCACCCAACGCGCCCGACGTCCCGGGGGCCGTGGTGGGGCTCGCGTCGCCGCCGGCCGGAGCGCTGGGCTCAGCGGGACCGACGAGGCCCGGCAAGACGACGGTCGCGGCGGGGTCGCCGCCCGGCGGCGAGAGCAGCGAGCCGCCGGTCTGGTCGCCGAACGGGAGGCGGTTCCAGGCGATCCCGCCCGACGCCTCGGAGTTCGCCGTGTCGCCGCTCGGCGCCGCCGGGCCTCCCGCTCCTGGGTAGGCGGGCGCCTCGATGCGGCGAGGGTCGGCGCCGCGGCGGAAGGCCGGCGCGGTGGCCGTGAATCCCGGCAGCGGAGGGGGTTCGGTCGAAGCTCGCGTGCCCTCGCCGCGCAGGTATCGGTCGAACCAGGGCGTCAGCGTCTCCGCGACCGCCGGAGCGGCACCGCCGTCGTGACCGCCCTCGAACCAGCGCACGGCGACCGGCGTCCCCGTGGCCGCGATCTGGCGGGCAGTCGCATCCGCGTGGTCAAGCCCGAAGAGCGAGTCCTGCATGCCCTGGAGCAGCAGGGTCGGGGCGCTCACCCTCCCGTTGCTCACGGCGGGGGATCGGCGTCGCAGCTCCTGCAGGAGCGCGGCCGAGGGTGTCCCGCCGGTCGAGGTG
>CAKUSI010000115.1 GCA_934678955.1 uncultured Austwickia sp.
CCCCGCGAGGCGTCCCAGGATGCGCCGCTGAACGCGAGCGGCGCGAACACGACCGCCACCAGCAGGAGCGCTTTCCTGACGAGGAGGGACAGCCACACGATCGCGGCGGCGGTGATCGCGAGGCCGGCCATGAAGATCGTGATGATCGCTCCCACGCCAGGTGCGGCGATGTTGATCCCGACCAGCCCGGTTGCGAGGAGGGCGATCTTGGCTCCCATCGACTCGGTGGTCTCCCCGGCGGCCTGCACGATCCCGATGCACAGCTGATCCACGACCTCTAGCAAGAGCGCCGTGAGCGTGATGACGACAAACGATCCCAGCACCGACTTGGCGAGTCCGAGGGCGGCGCGGGTCAGGGCGGTCGGGTCACGGCGGACCAGCCCGGTGATGAGTTGGAGGCAGAAGAAGATCAGCATCACGAAGACTGCGATGCCGAACAACAGGTTGTAGACGGCGAGGTAGCCGGGCTTGGTGACATCCACCAGGGTGGTGGTGTCGAACACCGACCAGACGGCCTCGAACAGCCACCCGGCGGCGGCTCCCATCGCCTGCGCGAGCCAGTCGAACGGGGCCGCGACCAGAGAGGCGGCTCCTTCGCCGACGGCGTCGCAGACCGAGGAGATCACGGGAACATCGCACACGCCCATCACGAACACCAGCTCTCGACTCAGGGGTGGTCAGACCTGTTGGCCGACGTTCCAGAAGAAGTTGATGAGCGTCACGCTCGCGCCACAGATCACCGCCGCGCCGCACGAGATCAGGACGCCGACCTTCCCCCGCGACGCGAGGTGCGGGTTGGACGAGTTCGCGCCGAAACCCCACACGATCGCGGACACGATCAGCGCCAGCACGGACAGGATCAGGCCGATGGTCATCACCGCGCCGACGATGGTGCGCAACTGATTGATCCCCGGCAAACCGTCGGTGTTGGGGTCGATGTTGATGTCCATCGGCACCAACAGCGGCGCGGACATGACAGTAGTGAGCAGATCGAACACGGTGCGTCTCCTTGGCGACGAGCGGCCCGCCTGCGAACTCGCAGCCGGGGTACACCCGACAGGTGCACCCGGACGTCCTCCGTTGAGTAGTCAGCGCGCGCCAACAGCAATGCCCACTTCCTCGATGACGTGGGCATTGACAGGCTCCGGAGTGCCGAGCGTCAGAGTTGTTGTCCGAGGCTGAGTAGCCAGTTCATCCAGGCGACGCCGCCTCCGGCCAGTGCTGCGGCACCGAGTGCGACGAGGACGCCCGTTCGGGCCTTGCTGGAGGCCGCGTAGTTGCCGTGAGCCGTCGCGATGGCCCAGACAATCGCGGACAGAATCAGCATCAAGACGGCGACGATGAGAACGAACGTCAACAGTGCGCCGACTGCTGCGCGAAGGTTGCCGATGCCGCCGAGGCCGTCGAAGTCGGGGAACACGCCCATGGTCGATCACTCCACCGGCAGGGTCGGATGATCGAAGTGCCGGAATACGGGGTAAGTGAGGGGCAGGCGCATGTCACGCAGGTGCGTCGGGGCCGCCCACGACCGCCGGACGGTCGGCAGCAGGGGGTCGGGGCGGTTGTTCGGCGGTAGGGGGCCGGTCGTTCGGCGGTAGGTAGAACGCTGATGTCCTGGATGGGGGTCTGGTGCGTGGGCGTCATCGGCCGGACGTCGGCGCGTCAGCGCGGTGATCAGGCGAACCGAGGGCAGCGGCGATGCCGGCGGCAACGGTCCCCGGGTTGCGCATGACGCCAGTGAAATCGGTCAGCACTCCAGCAGCAAAGAGGAGCTGGCCCGCCGCCGACAGGCGATCACATGTTGCGGCTTCGGCCCCCCTCCAGAGATGCCGGCACCGTCCCGGACTGGTGGTCCCGATTGTTCATCACATCGGGTCCGTCCGGGGGCGTCATACCGCGCAGCAGGACAGTTTGGAGACGTCGGTGGTGAATGATTGGGCGGCGATCCTGATGCCTTCGGCCATCGTCAGATACGGGGCCCAGCTTCGGGAGACCTGTTCGAGTGTCATCCCGCCTTCGAGGATGTAGACACCGGCCGCGGCGAGTTCACCGGCGTCCTTGGCGACCGCAGTGAGCCCAAGGATGCGACCGGTGTCGGCGTCGACGACGATCTTGATCAAGCCGCGGGTGTCCCGGTTGACCAGCGCGCGGGGCACGTGCTTCAAGGGCAGGACCCGGCAGTCGCAGCGGATCCCCGCGGCGAGGACGTCTGCTTCGGTCATGCCCACAGCGGCTAGGGCGGGACTGGTGAACGTCACTCGTGGCAGGCGGGCGTAGTCAACAGTGCGGTCGGTGCCGGTGAACGCGTTGTCGACCATCATCGCTCCGTGTTGCGCGGCAACATAGACGAACTCGTGGTGCCCGGTCACGTCCCCGGCCGCCCAGACCCGCCGGTTCGTCGACCGGAGTTGGTCGCTGACCACGACTTCTCCGGCCTGGCCGGTCTTGACCCCGACGGCGTCGAGGTTGAGTCCCTCGGTAACCGGGCGACGGCCGGTGGCCACCAGCACACAGTCGGCTCGGAACTCCTGCTCGGTGCCGGAGACGTTCGCTGTCGCGACGACCCGTCCGCTGGCCAAGTCGTGGACCACGGAGGTGACCTCAGCGGGTCGAACAACGTGGATGCCTTCGTCGGCGAACATGTCCTCCAGGGCCCGGGAGGCTTCGGGTTCCTCTTTTGATGCCAGCCGGGAGCGGACCAGCATGGTGACCCTGGCGCCGAGTCGGGCGAACAACTGTGCTTGTTCCATCGCCACGTAGCCGCCACCGAGCACGAGCAGGGAGTCGGGGACCTCGCTGATTTCCATCGCGGTGGTCGAGGTCAGATAATCCACACTAGCCAGACCCGGGATTGGTGCCGCCCAGGGGGCTGATCCCGTCGCGACCAGGTAGTGATCGGCCTTGATCGTCTCGTCGTTGCCATCGCCGGTAACGGTGTGCAGCAACGGGGCATGTGGGGTGCCAGTGAACGAGGCGTCGGCGTGCAGGACCCGCCACCCGTAGGCGTCGGCCACGTCCTCATACTTCTCACCACGCAATGACTCCACCAGTGACTGAGTGGCACCGACCAAGGCCGGCATGTCCGCGGGGCCGGCCGCCGCCGCGATCCCCGGAAACCGCGCGGCATCGGACGCTGTATGCCGCGCCTCGGCGGCTGCGAGCAGGCTCTTCGAGGGAATGCAACCGGTGTTCACGCAGGTGCCCCCGAACGTTGACCGCTCGATCATCACCACCGACTTGCCCAGCCCGGTGGCCCGGATCGCTGCGGCGAAGGCCGCGCCGCCTGATCCGATGATCGCCAAATCGACCTTCGAGCGCATGATGTGTTCCTCCCGGGCGTCTGTTCTCGCTTCCGACCATCATTCTCAACCTTCCACTACACTGGAAGGTCAAGCGAGGGCGGAGGAGTACGTCATGCGTATCGGGGAGCTGGCCCAAGCGGCGGGCACGACTGCCAAGACCCTGCGATTCTACGAAGACCAAGGGCTTCTGCTGCGCCCTGCGCGAACCGCATCGGGCTACCGCCGTTATGGCCCGGAGATTCTCGCGCGGCTCGACTTCATCCATCGCGGCCAAGCCGCAGGACTGACTCTTGCGCAGATCCGACAAATCCTCCAGATCCGCGACAACGGGACAGCCCCGTGTGAACACGTCCGGGAACTGCTGGATATGCGCCTGGCCGAAGTCGAGGAGCAGATTGCCGAACTCCGCCGGCTGCGTGAGACCATCGCTCAGCTACGGACGGCAGCTGAGCACATTACGCCCGAGACGTGTCAGACCGGCCCGGTCTGCGCCTACCTCTAACGATCCCAGGCCCCATCCGCTTCTGGGGTCCTGTCACCTCGGAGCGATCGCCTGGTTGTTCCAGGAAATGTGACTTCCGAGATTAGCCTTTCACGGTGACGTGGAGGTGGTCGTAGTGGCCGCCGGTGACGTCGCCGGGGTCGTGCATGCCGCCGCCGTTGTAGGGGCGCCAGCCGTCGGCGTCGCGGGCGACGGACCAGATTTGGCCTTGCCAGATCAAGTACTCCACCCCGAGTGCGTCGGCGTTGTCCTTCATCCAGTTTGTGACCTTCCAGCCTGCGTCGAGTTGGGCCTTGGTGGGGCGTTGACCGATCTGGTTGCCGAAGGTGATGTCGCAGGCGCGTCCGAGGGGGTGCTCGGACTTGGTGCCGGGCCGGGGTGAGTAGCAGCCCCAGCGGGTGTCGGGGAGCGCAGCGAGGGTCTGTTGGTAGAGATGGAGCAGGCGGGCGGTGATCTGTCCCGAGCTGGTGGGATCGTCGACGAGCCGGCCGGGGTCTCCATCGACGCCGGTGGGCGTACCAGCGGTGCCGTTGTTACAGGCGGTGTGTGATCCGCTGGTCGCCGTCGGCAGGTTCGCGGCACCGTGCTGGTTGAGCCAGGCGGCTGCATCGACGGGCTCGCCGTTGGTGCCGCCGGGGCGGACCTCGAAGTGCAGATGTGCCCCGGTGCTCATGCCGGAGGAGCCCACATCGCCGATGTGCTGCCCGGCGCTCACCCGGTCGCCAGCGAGGACGTGGATGCCGCTCTGCCACATGTGCGCGTAGGCGGTCGCGACGGTCTGGCCGTCGATGGTGTGCTCGATGACGATGAGACCGCCGTACCCGCCGGAGAACTCCGCGACGGTGACGGTGCCGGCAGCGGCGGCGAGGATCGGCGTGCCGTCGGGTGCGGCGAAGTCGGTGCCGGTGTGCAGTCTCCGTTCACCGGTGATCGGGTGCACGCGCATCCCGAACGGCGAGGACGGCACCCAGGTGCCTTCGGGCAGCGGGAACACCACCCACGAGGACACCGACCCCGGCCCGCCGGCTCCAAGCCCAGGCCCGTTGATGCTGGTGAGCGCGGCGAGGATGCTGTCGGCGACGGGTGCGTAGTTGCGGTAGCGGTCGGGGTAGGCGGAGACTTCGACGGCTTGGGCGGCTTCGCCGGGGTCCATCTGTTGCCAGCCAGGGATGTCGAGCAGGCCGCGCGGCGAGGGATAGTTCGGTCCGGTCGGCCCGCCGAAGAACGCTCTGGCCTGGTAGGTAGGGTCCATAAGTTGGGCGACGGTGCCCCACCCTGTTTGCGGCCGCATCTGGAACAGCCCGAGGCTGTCGTGGTCGTTGCCATTGCCGTCGTTGGGGTAGTCCGCCGACTCGGGGTAGGCACTGGTGTTGGTGAGCATCCATAGCGTGGACTCGGTGAGCGCGGCCATCAGCGCGATCTTGATTCCCGGCCTGCCCACGTCGGTGATGCCGTTGCCGATGGTGATGATCGTGGCCGCGTACGTGAGCTGCTGACGGCTCAGCGTGAAGGTCTGTCCGTGCGCGGTGGTCACAGTGAGCGAGTCCGGGATGGGCCCGAGGTTCACGGTCCCGGCAGGGGTGACGCAGTGGGCGGCGGCGGGGTTCATCAGCACTCCGATGCCAAGCAGTCCTGCGGAGGGTCCGAAGAACAGCAGCGCCAGTGCTGCGACGGCGACTTTGCGGAACACGACGCCATCCCTTCAGCGCAGGGGGTTGTCGAGCTGCGAGAGCCGAAGCAGATGGCAGGTCGGATAGGTCGGTGCGCAGACCACGAACACGGTGAAGGCCACGGGATGCTCGCTGGTGACCCGTTGGCCGTTCCATACCCCGACGCGGTGGCGGGTGCCCTCGATCGTGATGGCGGTCGTGCCTGGCGCCAGTTGCCCCGGTCGCGCCTGCGCCACCGCGTCCGCCCACGCCTCGGGAACGTGTGCGGTGTCGATGGTGAGGTGCTGGCGGGTGGCATACTGGCGCAGCTCGATCCAGGCCTCCCGGTTCGGCAGGTACGCCGCGACATCGGAGGCGAGCCCGGCTTGTTCGTCACCGCTGGGGTCACCGACGGCGAGGATCGCCGAGGTGTAGTCCAGCGGCCACCACCCTGAGGCGGTGTCCCAGGCGAACAACGTGGAAGCGACACCTTGAGCGAAGGTCCCCGGATCGGCGGAACGCGGGACGATTCCAACGTGCGGCGGCTTGGGCGCGGTTGGCGGCGAGGTTGGCGTCGTGGCGACCTGGCCAGGCTCCGAGTCCGGGTCGGTATTCCTCGTCGTGCGTGGGCCTGTAAGGAGTCCGTAGATGCCGACTCCGGCGAGAAGCAGCAGGACAATGCCGGCGGCGATGAGTGCAACGGTGCTGCGTCGAGTGCGGGGATCAGAGGATGCAGGGCTCATGCCGAGCAGGTGCGCACCCGGCATCCATCCTCGGTCAGAGTGCGCGTAGGTGTGGCCGTTCACCCGTGGTTTGGCGAGCTGAACGGAGTTCGTCGGCCACCCGGGCGGTGCCTTCAGCTGTTTCGAGGAAGCTCTCGAACTGCTCGTCTGTCAGCTCGTTGGCGAGTCCGTCGATGTCGTAGTGGGTCCACCAGTTGGCCAGCTCGCCCCAGGTCTGGATGAACGCGCGTACCGGGTATCGCACCGGCTTGCTTTCGTTGGCGAGCGTGGGCAGTGGCCGTTGAGGGGTCCGCTTGCCCTTCTTGACCGATTTCGCGTGGGCCACGGCCGCCTCGGCGCGAGCCTGAAGTTCGGCTTCGCGGCGCTGCCGGGTGATGGCGTCGGCGTCGCGGATCGCTTGATAGATCGGATGCACCGGATCGCCGGCCTCGATCCGCTCCAGCCCAGCGGCGGCCTCGGTGCGCAAGGTCTCGGCTTGAGCGGGGTCGTTGGCGATGCCTTCGAGGTAGCCGATCTTGTCCATCGTCTTGTAGGACGCGCCTCCGGGGATCATCGCGGCGGCCTGTTCGTCGGCGCGCCCGTGCGGGGTGTCTGACGGTGTGGGAAATCTTCCCGCACCGTCGTTTCCCGGCTGGTTCCCGCTGCTGAACTGTGTGGCGCTCTGGCGTCGGGCGGCGTCTTCGGCCATGATCTGCTTCAGTTCCCGGTACAAGCCAGCGGCTTCGAGCTGGGTGTAGGGCTTGTGGAGCATGTTGTCGTCCTGCTCGGCGAGAAGGTGCCCGAGCCGGTCGGAGAGGCCGCTTCGCACCCACACGTTGACGGTGCGCCAGCCAAGCCTCTTGATCGCGGCGAGGCGACGTGCCCCGCATACGAGCACACCATCGATGGTGATCGTGAGGGGTTGCAGCAGTCCGTCGCGTTCGATGGACGCGGCCAGCGCGTCGATGTCGCCGAGGTCGGCGCGGTGCCGGTGCCCCACCAGGATCGAATCGACGGCCCGGTCAAGTTGGATGCTGCCGATCTTTGGCTCGGTCACGTCGCCTCACCGCCTACACCGCGCGGTGCGGCCAACGCCAGAGCGAGGATCAGATCGTCGTCGCGCAGCAGCAGGTCGAGGGTCTCGCCGAGCAGTAGTCGCAGCAGGACGCCGCGTCCGCTGCTGGTTGCCGCGTACGCCGGGTGCGGGTGGCCGAGCAGTGCCTTGAGCAGAAGGGTCCAGGAGCGGTGCGGCAGATCGAGCAGGGCCCGCGCGTGACGGTCCCGGCGCAGCGCCTCGTAGGCGGACTGACGAGTGCCGGCCCGCATCAACGCGCCGCACACGTGCTCCACCGACGCCCGGGCAGCGTCGGGCGGCCAGTCGAGCAGGCACAGCATCGCGATGGCGTCCTCTGCCGCCGAGCCAGCGGACATGCAGGCCTGGGCCGAGCCGACACCCTCGCGCGGCTCAGTGTCGAAGTCGCTGGGAAGGGAATCGGTGCTATGGAAGGCGGGATGGTAGTCGGTAAGCGCGGTGTCGCGTTCGGAGAACCGTTCGGGGTCGTGGAACGCCGAGACGTGCGCGCGGCGGGCCTGGTGCACCGAGCAGAGAAGGCCTTGGGCACGTTCCTCGTAGACGCAAGTGATCCGGACAGCGTGGGTGATGATCGCCCACGGGTCGTTGGCTTCGCGGGTCGAGCGGTACTGCATCGCGTCGAATGCCGCAGCGACCGCCTCCCACGTGTCGAGCTTGTGCTTGCGTGCCAAGGCGCGGTACTTGTCGGCGGCGAACTCCATCAGCTCGCGTGCCACCGGATCGTGAACCCAGGCGTCCTCGCCGCCCACGTAGAGACGGTTGAGCAGGGCACGCAGGCCCTCGCTGGTGGTGAAGTCCTCAGGCCTGTGGGCCGTCTGCTCGGCGCTGGTGCTGGTGGTTGTGGTCATGGTGTCGGCACCTCCTGACAGGCAGGTGCGCGCTCGCTCCCGCGAGTGCGTCCTGCGTGCCGATGCCGTCGGGGCCATGACCTGTCACCACGCTCAGCTCATCGAGACCCCGGGCCGGGACGCCTGAGACGAGGGTGCGCTGCTGCGCCCGAACGCCGAGATCGGCGGCAATCGGCGGGCACGATCCCCGAGACGACGTGCTCCGGCACTGATCGGGGTCCGGGTGCGGCGCGCCAATTCGGCCTGGAAGTCGAGACCTCTACCGGCCGCGTGCGCCGAGTGACGAGCGATCAAGTCGGTCGTGCGCACCCACTCGACGCCCCGGCCGCGAACGATTGCGTGGTGCTTGTCGTCACGGGCGACCTGCGCAACCCGTACCGCCTCGGGAGTGCTCGTTGCCTCGACGGATTCGGTGCGCTCGCGCGGCTCGTGGGGTACCTGACGAGCCGGATCGGGCTCAGTGGCGCCGTTCTGCTGGGGGGTGTCGGTGGTGTTCATGGGGTTGTCTCCTTCCGCTCGTCGGAGGTGTCGTCGGTGTCAGCCAGGTGCGCGACGGCGAACCAGCGGCCGACGGTCGAGGGATGTACCCCGAGCTCGCGGGCGATCCGCTTGTTCGACCAGCCCGCCTCGCGCAACTCCCATCCCAGAGCCCTCCGATCGACGACCGTCGCCGTCGCGCCCCGAGCAGGCTGTTGTGGATCACCAGCTGGTAGCGCCGGCAAGGCATCCGCAGCGACCGTCGATAACGACGCGCCCGCGGGTAGTTTGGTGTCGGTTCCGGCTGGTCGAGTGAGGATCACGGTCAAGTGGGTGATGGCGAGCAGCACGACGGGCGGCACCGCCGCGACGGAGGCCGCGAGCACGCCCGGGACGTCGGCGTCCGCGGCAACGACGGCGTGGATGGCGTTAGCGGTGACTGAGACGAGCGCGCCGCCGACCAGAAGAGCCCACGGGTACCAGGCCGAGCTCTGCCCGGCCAGCGCCACGACGGCGACCGTGGCGACAACGATGATGCCGTCCACGATCAGCGGCCAGGCCCACGCCTGCCCGGCGCCGATCCCTGAGCGAGCGGCGAGGTCGGCCAGCGACACGAACGACAACCAGAACGCGCCGGCGGCGATGAACACCGTCCCGGCCGCCGACGTTACGACCGCCCACCTACGCCCATCCGTGGCGCGCATCACATGCCCCGCCCTCGTTGACACGCGGCCGGCGGCGGGTTGCGCTGCCGCTCGAACCACCCCGCCGAACGTTCGCCACCGGTCGGTGGGTCTGGACGCGACGGCCAACGGGGTGCGGGCGGGACGAGGCGATAGGCGGAGCGCACCGTCGTGGTGATCTCTCGCTCGCTGAGCCCTGCTTGGCTCGCGGCAGTGGTGAGGACATCGAGCGCATTGGAGGCGGGTACGCCGTTCTCCGCGAGCCGGCAGGCCGCCCAGAACACGCTGCGGTTCCGTTCGCCCTCATCCCGCCCGGCGACCCACGCCGCCAGTCGCGCAACATCGGCCCCTTGGGCCTCGACGCCTATGCGAAGGGTGGCGGGTTCGGGACGAGGATCAAGGAGCTCTCGCAGCTCGGCCGCATCGAGATGGGCGCGATCGGCGCTGGCGCTCACCACTTCGTATCGCGTCGGCACGTGGTCGATGACCCGCGCCGAGGGCGGCACGATGATGTAGCCGCCGTCACCCCGGAAGTCGACACCTGCAGCGGCAGCCTGCCACGACCGTTGCTCGACGCCCGGCGTCGCAGCGTAGAAGGCGTGTAACCCTCCCGACGGAGTCCGCACCAGCAGCGCCCATCCGCCGACCAGTCCAGCGCGGCTGGCGCGGTCGAACGCGATCCGCCCATCGGCGCGGCCGTGCACGTCGACATCCACCACGACCATCCCTGAGGTGCCGCCGGTCGGAACACCCAGGTTTGCCTCAGGTGTCCGGGACCACCAGGCCTCGACCTCCGCAACGCGGGTGGTCGCGTCGCGGAACCCGTGCGGGGTGATGGGCTGTTTCCCGTCCGGCGCGCACGGACACACCGGCACACCCGCCCGTGCGAGTCTTCGGGCGGCGACCGCCAGGGTCGCTGCTCCACTGGCGCGGAGCAGCGCCCTGGTGAAATCCGGCGGCTCGGTCATCACAGCTCCCGCCCTGCCAGCACCGGCACCGCTGGGTGACGATCAGATTCAGCCAACGACGACATGGCCGCCTGCGTGGGGCTCGCGGGTGGACGCATCGCAGCGTCACGGTCGAGTCCCGGCGGGGTGCCGTCCCCCACTTGGGGTGTGTCGAGTTGGTCGAGGATCGCCAGCGCGGTCTTGCGCACGCGTTCGCCGGTCGCTTGAACCACCTGGGCGGGCTCGTGGCCTTCTACCCTGGCGGCCCAGGTCGAGACGTACGGGATTGTGTACCCGGT
>CAKUSI010000116.1 GCA_934678955.1 uncultured Austwickia sp.
TCACGTGCGACACGGTACGCCGCCCGACCGACAGACCTTCGACCGGCAGACAGCCTAGCGCGAGGCGTCGACGGGGCACCGATCCCCGAGTCAGACGGGCCAGGCCTCCCGACGGTAGGCCGCGTCCCAGAACATCCACTCGTAGCGGCACGCGGTCAGGAACGCCTCCCGCATCCGGGCCCGCGTTGCTGCGTCTGCCTCGTCGGCCAGCGCGTCCACGATGCCGATCGCGGCGGTCGTCGCCTCCCGGAAATCCGCGTCGCCGTAGGTGGCGATCCAGTCCCCGTACGGGTGGGCCGACAGCGCCTGTTCCGGCGCGCCGGAGCTGGAGTCGAGCACCTGGTCCTTGATGCGGGTGCCCACGTACTCGTACACCCAGAAGCAGGGCAGCACCCCGGCCGCCAGCGCCGGGTAGCAGCCGCCTGCGGCCAGCGAGAGCAGGTATGAGGTGTAGCCGGTCGTTGTCGGCGAGGGGACCACGTCGGCGAAGCCGGACACGCGGCCGGCGTGCAGCTCGCGCTCGACCACGATGGCGTCACGCGCGGCCCCCGACCAGAACACGATGTCCTCGGCGCGCGGTGCCTGCGACGCGGCGGCCGCCATCGCCCGCGCGTACGCGTCGAGGTAGTAGCCGTCCTGCGCCAGATAGCCGAGGAAGATGTCCTGGTCCAGCGTCCCGAGCGTCAGGTCGGTGACGAAGGGGTGGTCCAGGATGGCGGCCCGGATCGGCTTGGCCTCCGTCCAGACCCGGCAGGTGAAGCTGGGGGAGCCGCAGTCCCGCGGGGTCGGCCAGGTCAGTTCGGTCGTCGGCGAGTCGGCCGGATTCACCGTGTCGGCCGAGTTCCCTGGGCCGGCCGCGTTCACCGTGTCGGTCGGGGTCCCTGGGTCGAGTTCGGCGGCGGTGTTCGTCGGGTCGGTCATCGTCGCTCCCATCGCGTCGCGTGTTCGTGGAAGTGGTGCACCGGGCCGTGGCCGGCACCGATGTCGAGCTCGTCGGCGTGCCGCAGGGCCTCCGTCAGCCAGGCCTTCGCCTCGCCGACCGTGCTGCGCCAGTCGGGGTGGCGCGGCCGAAGGGCGGCCAGCGCGGACGACAGCGTGCATCCGGTGCCGTGCGAGTTGTCCGTGGGGATGCGTTCGGCGCGGAAGAGGCGCTCGCCGTCGGCGTCCAGCCACAGGTCGACCGCGTCGTCCTCGTCGTCCAGGTGGCCGCCCTTGAGCAGGACTGCGCGGGCCCCGAGGTCCTCGCGCAGGCGGCGAGCCTGGGCGCGCATGTCGGACACGGACCCGGCCGCCTGAGTGTCGGTCAGCACCGCCGCTTCCGGCAGGTTCGGCGTGATGACGTCCGCGTGCGGCAGGATCGCGCGGACCGCCTCGACGGCGTCGTCGGCCAGCAACCGCGACCCGGAGGTGGCGACCATCACCGGGTCCAGGACCCGATGCTTGCCGGCGAGCCGTCCGGCCAGGTACTCCCCGACCAGAGCCGCCAGAGCTGCCGAGCCGAGCATCCCGACCTTGACCGCGTCGACGCGGACGTCGTCGAGCAGCGTGTCCAGCTGGAGACGTACGAAGTCCACCGGCACCTCGTGCACGCCCGTGACCCCCGTCGTGGACTGGGCCGTCAGGGCGGTGACCACGGAGGTCCCGAAGGCACCGAGCGCGCTGAACGTCTTGAGGTCCGCCTGGATGCCCGCCCCGCCGGAGGGATCCGAGCCGGCGATCGTCAGCGCGACGGGCGGCGGGGTGTGGGTCTGCGGGGTGTGAGCGAGCGGGGCCTGCGGCGTGTGGCTCGGCTCGGGCGGGTTCATCGCAGTTCCTCCATCGGTGCGGCGGCCGCCCAGGCGTCGACGAACTCGCGGGTGGCTCCCTCGATGTCGGTCTGCCCGCAGATCGCGGAGATGACCGCCATGCCCTCCAGGCCGGCGGCGCGCAGGTCCGCGGCGTCGGCGGCCTTGACCCCGCCGATCGCGACGCAGGGCCACGGGCTCGCGGCGGCGATCTGGTGCAGGTGGGCAAGCCCGCGCACGTCGCGGTGATCCGGCTTGCTGAGGGTCGGCCGCAGGGGGCCGATGCCGAGGTAGTCGATCAATTCCAGGTGGACGCGCGCGTCGTCGAGTTCGTCGAGGGAATGCACCGACAGTCCCAGGTAACCCTCCTCGCCGAGCAGGCGCCGGGCCCGGACCACGTCCAAGTCGCCTTGACCGACGTGGGCTCCCTGGGCGCCGATCGCGCGGACCAGCTCCACGCGATCGTTCACGATCAAGGGCACCCCGGTGCCCAGCAGGACCGCGACGAGCTGGCGGCCCAGCGCGATGAACCCCTCGTCGTCCACGTCGGGATCGCGCAGTTGCACGACCGAGACGCCGGCCGCCACCGCCCTGCGCACGGTCTCCGGGACGCCGATCGACGCGCACTGGCCGGTGTCGGTCACCAGGTAGACGCTCAGGTCCAGCGGAGGCCGCGCCGTCGGTGCCGGCCCGGCCGGAGCCGCGGTCGGCCCTCCCTCGCCCCAGTCGCTCATCTCTACCGCCTCGATCGTCGTCTCGTGCGTGTATGTCATGCGCGTGTCTCATGCATGTATGCCGTGATACGTGCCAGTCATCGCAGGGTGCGTGCCATCCGGGTGTCCTGTCGCAGGTGTGCGTACGAGCGGGCGGCTCGTTGCGAGCGCGGCCCGTACGGGGTCTCAGGTCAGGTGGACCCGCTCGGCAAGACGCTCCGGCGTGAGCACGGTGAGCTCGTCCAGCAGCGACACGGCGAACGTGCCCAGGCCTCGGCTGGCGTGCGCGGCGTCCTCGGCGGCGACGCACAGGACCCCGGTCGCCGAGACGGCCGCGACCAGCGGGTCCGACACGGCGGCGAACGCCGCCATCAGGGCGCCGAGGGAGCAGCCGACGCCGGTTACGCGGGTCATCCACGGGTGACCGCCCCGCAGCCGGACCATACGCTCGCCGTCGGTGAAGAGGTCCCGCTCGCCGCTCACCGCGACGACGCAGGCCCGGGCGCGAGCCAGGTCCCGCGCGGTCTCGACGACGGCGTCGGGGATGTCCGAGGAATCCACCCCGCGCCCGCCCGCGCCGCCGGCCAGGCCGAGGATCTCCGAGGCGTTGCCGCGGACGATGGTCGGCGACCCGTGCTCCAGCAGCATGCGGGCGTGCTGGGTGCGCCAGGGCAGGCCGCCTGCGGCGACGGGGTCGAGGATCCACGGCGTGTCTGCGGCCGCGGCGGCATCCACCGCGACGGTCATGGCCTGGGCCGTGTCGTCGTAGGGCGTGCCCAGATTGACCAGCACCGCGCTCGCGACGCCCGCGAAGAGCGGCGCCTCGTGAGGGTTGTCGACCATGGCCGGAGCGGCACCGGCGGCGAGCAGCACGTTGGCGGTCCAGTTGGCGACCACGATGTTGGTCAGGCACTGGACGAGCGGGCCCTGCGCCTGGACCGCCGCGAGCGCGTCCGCGCAGTCCTTCGCGGTGACCGCGGAGCTGTTGCTGGTGGAGCTGGTGTGGTCCGGCAAGGCGACGTCCCTACGCTAGTGCGAGCTAGATCAGGTCGACGGGTGTGATCTCAGCTGGTGCGCGTCGCATGCCTCTCCAGCGAGAAGAGGCCGCGGCCACGTGACCGGCACCCCGCGTCGTGCCCGCCACTCTAGCCCGACCGCGCGGACGGTGGAGGCGCCCCCGCAAAAGGTGCTGCCGCCTGAGCAGGGACATCTCGAGCATGAGTAGGCCCAGGAGAAGGTGAAGGGCCGGTCCGCGGGTGCGGCCGGCCCTTCGACGTCGTTCCAGTGGTGTTACGCCACCTCGAGAAAGGTCTCCCCGCGGGCGTTGCAGATCGGGCAGCGGTCAGGGCGCCCGGCCTCGACGTAGCCGCAGATCGGGCACACGAAGAAGACGAGCTCGCCGGTGTCGCTCTCGAGGGCTTCGAGCGCCTCCTCGTACAGCTTGGCGTGGACGCCTTCGACCTGGGCGATCTGGCGGAACAGCCGGGAGATCCGGGCCTCCCCTTCGCTGTCGGCCACCTCGGCGAAGTCCGGATACATGCTGTCGCGCTCGTAGCTCTCGCCTCCGATCGCCTCACGCAGGTTGTCCGCGGTGCTGCCGACCTTCCCGGCCAGCTCGAACTCGCGATGCGCGTGGATCGTCTCGGCTTCAGCGGCGGCTCGGAAGAGGCGCGCGGCGTTGAGCTTGCCCTCCTTCTCAGCCTGCTTCGCATACAGCAGGTACTTGCGGTTCGCCTGGGACTCCCCGGAGAACGCCTCCATCAAGCACTCGACCGTCTTCTCACCCATCGCGTCTCACCTCGCGCCTCGCCCCAGGGGATGTCCCGGGATTGCCGATAAAGCAGACATCTCATGCCAGATCGCCCGCCGTACGCGGGCCTCTTTCTGCACGTCAGCAGCCTATGGGCCGCCCTCGAGTGAGGCTGTGACATCCTCCGCGCGGCCTGGGTGAGATGGGCCACTCGGCCTGAAGCCTCGTCGGATCAGGCCTCGGCGGATCAAGCCTCGGCGGATCAGGCCTCGGCGAGGTCCACGACGACCGGCGCGTGGTCGGAGGCCCCCTTGCCCTTGCGTTCCTCACGGTCGATGAACGCGCCGCTCACGCGCGCGGCCAACCTGGGTGAGCCGAGGGCGAAGTCGATGCGCATGCCCTGTCGTTTGGGGAAGCGCAGCTGGGTGTAGTCCCAGTAGGTGTAGACCCCCGGCCCCGGCGTGTACGGCCGCGCCACGTCCGCATACCCCGCGTCGACGACGGCCGCGAAGGCCTCGCGCTCCGGCACGCTCACATGAGTCTTGTCCGCGAAGAACTCCATATCCCACACGTCGTCGTCCTGGGGTGCGATGTTCCAGTCGCCCATGAGGACGGTCTGTCCCTGCGGGTCGGCGGTCAGCCAGGACCGGCCCGTCCGGGCGAGCGCGGCGAGCCAGTCGAGCTTGTATGTGTAGTGCGGGTGCGCCAGGTCCCTGCCGTTGGGCACATACAGGGACCAGATCCGGACGCCTCCGCAGGTGGCCCCAATCGCGCGCGCCTCCGCCGCCGCCTCCGGCTCGCCCCACTCGGGCATCCCCGGGAAGCCCACGTCGACGGCGTCCAGCCCGACGCGGCTCGCGATGGCCACGCCGTTCCATTGGTTGAGGCCGTGCCGCGCCACCTCGTAGCCGAGTTCGGTGAACCGCTCGATCGGGAACTGCTCGTCCTTGCATTTGGTCTCCTGCAGCGCGAGCACGTCCACGTCATGCCGCTGGAGGAAGGCCACGGCCCGGTCCACGCGGGTCCGGATGGAGTTCACGTTCCACGTCGCGATACGCACGTCGGCCAGCCTACGCAGGGTCGGATCCGGGACGGGTGGGTGTCACCCGCGCCCGCTACGGTGACGGACATGACCACCGCCTTGATCACCGGAGCCTCGGCGGGCATCGGCCGCGCCTTCGCCTGTGAGCTGGCAGCCACCGGTCACGACCTGGTCCTCGTGGCCCGCTCCGCCGACGCGCTCGAGGAACTGGCGGCACAACTGCGGCGGGGGCACGGCGTGCAGGTCGAGGTGCTCCCGGCGGATCTCGCCGACCGCGACCAGGTGCAGCTCGTGGCCCAGCGCGTGCAGGCGTACGGGCCCGGGGCGGTGGACCTGCTGGTCAACAACGCCGGTTTCGGCCTGGCCACCCGGTTCCTGCGCTCCGACGTGCGCGACGAGGAACGGCAGGTCGAGGTGATGTGCCGGGCCGTGCTGGTCCTGTGCCACGCCGCTGGTCGGGCGATGAGCACGCGTGGCCGCGGCCAGATCATCAACGTGTCGAGCGTCGCCGCGTTCGTTTCGCTGGGCAGCTACTCCGCGGTGAAGGCGTGGGTGACGACGTTCAGCGAGGGGCTGGCGGCCGAGTTGGCGGGCACGGGGGTCCAGGTCATGGCGCTGTGCCCCGGCTATGTGCACACGCAGTTCCACGAGCGGATGGGCGTACGGATGCAGGGCGTGCCCGAGCCCCTGTGGCTGGACTCGGAGCGGCTGGTCAGGGACGCGCTGCGGGACGCCCGCAAGGGCAAGGTGGTGAGCGTCCCCGGGTCGGCCTACAAGGCGGTGGCCGTGGCGACAGGCGTCCTGCCGAGGCCCGCGGTGCGTGCGGTGTCGGTGAAGCTGGCCGGGCGGCGTCGTCGGATGCAGGTGCGGCGGGAGGCATGACGGTTCGTACGACCGTCGGGCTCGTTCGCGACGGGCGCTGCGGGGGGCGTTGTCGGTGCCTATGCCTAGGATGTGCCCCGTGATGAGGTCTCGCGTATCTGTTGCCGCTGTCGTTGCCGTCGCCGCTCTCGGGCTCACCGCCTGCGGATCGCCTTCCTCGGGTGGCTCGTCCACCGGGGATGCGAGCAGGCCCCTGACCGTGATGGCCGACGTCAAGCCGCACGCGGAGCTCATCCGGCAGGCGGAGAAGGACGGCCTCCTCGGCGACGTGAAGATCAACGTGACGGAGATCTCCGGCCAGGTCGACCCGAACAAGCTGGTCAAGGACGGCGACGTCGACGCCAACTTCTTCCAGCACACGCCATACCTGAAGAACTGGAACGCGGAGAACAACGCGAACCTGGCCAGCGTCGCCTCGGTGCACATCGAACCGCTCGGGCTCTACAGCAAGAAGGTGACCACGGTCGCCGATCTGCCCGCAGGATCCACGATCGCGATTCCCGCGGACCCGACCAATCTGGCCCGCGGCCTGTTCCTGCTGGCCGACGCCGGGATCATCGAGATGAACGTCAAGGCCGACGACCCGAACCTGGACTACAGCAAGGTGACCACGTCCAACGTGACCGGTAACTCCAAGGACGTGAAGTTCCTGGAGATCGACCGGCCGCAGCTGGCCGCCACCCTCGACGACCCCAAGGTCGCGATGAGCGTGATCAACGGCAACTACGCGCTGGAGGCGGGTCTCACACCGGAGACCGACGCGAAGCACCTGGAGAAGGCCGCCGGCAACCCGTACGTGAACGTGTTGGTCACCCGCGACGAGCTGAAAGACGACGCGCGGGTCAAGAAGCTGTCCGAGGCCCTGACCAGCCAGAAGATCCAGGACTACATCAAGAACACCTACAAGGGCTCGGTCCTGCCGGCGGCGGGCTGAGCGAGCCGGGCCCGTGATCGTCGTCGACTCGGTCAGCAAGGTCTACGCGGGGCGCGGCGGGCAGGTCACCGCCGTCGACAACGTGTCGCTCTCGGTGGATTCCGGTGAGGTGTTCGGGGTGCTCGGGCGCAGCGGCGCGGGCAAGACGACGCTGCTGCGCTGCCTGAACTTCTTGGAGCGGCCCACATCCGGGACGATCACGGTCGACGGCCTGGACCTGACGAGCCTGAGCAGCGCCAAGCTGCGCGCGGCGCGGCAGCGGATCGGGACGGTCTTCCAGCACTTCAACCTGCTGCACGCGCGCACCGCGGCGGACAACATCGCGTTCCCGTTGGAGATCTCCGGGATGCCGCGGGCGCAGCGGAAGGCGCGGGTGGCCGAGCTGCTGGAGCTGGTCGGCCTCGCGGACCGGGGTGACGCCTACCCCTCGCAACTGTCCGGCGGGCAGAAGCAGCGGGTCGGCATCGCCCGGGCGCTGGCCGGCCGCCCGTCGGTCCTGTTGTGCGACGAGGCGACGTCGGCGCTCGACCCCGCCACCACCGAGCAGATCCTCGACCTGATCGCGTCGATCAACGAGGCCACCGGCGTCACCGTGGTGGCGATCACCCACGAGGCCGAGGTGGTCCGCCGGATCTGCCACTCCGCGGCGTTCATGGAGGCCGGCGCGATCGTCGAGCAGGGCAACCTCCTCGACCTGATCGCGCGGCCGGACTCTCGGCTGGCGGAGATGCTGCTGCCGACGGGGTCGCCGGACCCCCAGGACTGGGAGCGCGCCCTGGTGCTCGGCTTCGCGGGCGAGAACGCGATCGACCCGATCATCGCGGGCCTCGCGCGGGATCTCGGTGTGGAGCTGGCGATCATGTCCGGCACGGTGGAGCGGATCGCCGGTCGTCGCGTCGGCCGGCTGCTCGTGACCATGCCGACCGCGGACGCGTACGAGTCCGTCGAGGCCTACTTGCGGGAGCGCCACGTGACCGTGACCCGGCAGGCGGGGGCGGCAGCGTGAACCAGGCGTGGACCGACGCGATCCCCGAGCTGATGACGTCGCTCGGGCAGACGGCGTGGATGGTGGCGTGGTCGTTCCTGATCACCGTGGTGTTCGGGATTCTCTGCGGGGTGGGCCTGCGGCTGACCACGCCCGACGGTCTGCGGCCGAACCGCGTGTTCTCCGCGGTTTTCGGCGCGGTCATCAACATGGCCCGGTCCCTGCCGTTCCTGATCCTGCTGATCGCGCTGATCCCGTTCACGCGGTGGGTGGTCGGCACGGCCTACGGGCCGACGGCCGCGATCGTGCCCCTCGCGGTCGGGGCGATCCCGTTCTACGCCCGCGTCGTCGAGAACGCCCTGCGCGAGGTCGACCACGGCAAGGTGGAGGCCGCGCTGGTGGTGGGCGCGAAGGTGCGCCACGTCGTCACGAAGGTGCTGATCCCTGAGGCGCT
Organism: uncultured Austwickia sp.; assembly: GCA_934678955.1. The sequence goes on from CAKUSI010000116.1 coordinate 8,545, forward strand.
GCCGGGGCTGGTCGCGGGGGCGACCCTGACGCTGGTGACGCTGATCGGGTACTCGACGATGGCGGGCGCGATCGGCGGCGGCGGCGTGGGGGACTTCGCGATCCGCTACGGCTACCAGCGCTTCAACGCCCCGGTCCTGTTCATGAGCGTGGCCGTCCTGATCGTGATCGTGCAGATCGTGCAGAGCGCGGGCGACCTGATCGTGCGGTCGATGAACCACCGCCGCTGACAACGCCGCTCGCTGACCAAGCCACTCCCCGACCTAGCCACTCCCTGACCTGCCGCTCGCTGACATACCCACAGGGTGACTCACGTGAGGGTGGGCTAGGGCACGGGAAGCGCGGTCCCGGCGCTGGCTACACTCGGCGCCGTGAGTGAGACCCAGGCGAAGAACCAGCTGCTCGACCTCGTCAAACGCAAGGCCATCGTGCACGGCCGCGTGACGCTGTCCTCCGGTAAGGAGGCCGACTATTACGTGGATCTGCGCAGGGTCACGCTCGACGCGGAGTCGGCGCCGCTGGTCGGCCAGGTGATGCTCGACCTGACCGCGGACCTCGACTTCGACGCGGTCGGCGGCCTCACCATGGGTGCCGACCCGGTGGCCACCGCGATGCTGCACGCGGCCGCGACCCGGGGACGCCGACTGGACGCCTTCGTCGTGCGCAAGGCCGAGAAGGCGCACGGCATGCAGCGCCGGATCGAGGGCCCGGACGTGAGCGGGCGCCGCGTCCTGGTCGTCGAGGACACCTCGACGACGGGTGGCTCTCCGCTGACGGCGGTCGAGGCGTGTCGCGAAGCGGGCGCGGAGGTGGTCGCCGTCGCGGTGATCGCGGACCGCAGCTCGGGCGCGGGGGAGCGGATCCGCGCGGAGGCGGGCGTGGACTACCGGTACGCCTACGGGCTGGCCGACCTCGGCCTGGCCTGAGACCCTGCCTGCTTCGAGATTGCCCACTGCGAGGCTGCCTTCATCGAGCGTGCCAGATTCGAGCATTCCCCGATCCCGGGCGCCCTGAGCTCCGACCTGGGTGATCCAGCGGGGGTCCCAAAGCTCACGGGACAGAGCCGGGGTCGGCCACCCAACGACAGTCGGCGTCGAGCACCTCGCTGGCGATGTCGAAATCCGCGTTGTAATGCAGGAGCGTCAGCCGGTGCTCAGCGGCGAGGACGGCGGTGAGAAGGTCCGCGATGCCCACCGCCCGGTGTCGGCCGCTTCGCGCCAGCTCCCGCTGCGCCTCGAACGCCGCCTCCCAGTGCCGGTCGTCCGTGGGTAGGTATTCGTAGGCCTGTCGGCGGTCAGCCCGTACCTCCTCGTACTCCCGTTGCCCGCGGGCGCTGAAGAGCGCCTCGGCGTCGAGCGTGGCGCAGGTGGCGACGATCCCGGCCTCGATCAACGGCGCGAGCCGCTCACTGATGACGGCGTGGTGCATCCGAGCCGCCGCGCTGGTGTCGATGAGGCACCGGGCGATCAGCGCCACACCGCTGCCCGTCGTTCAGGATCTGCGAGTTCAGCCAGCCCTCCATTCTGGAGCCACGCGATCTGGCGTCTGCGCGCGGCAGACGCGGCCGCGAGGCGCAGGGCCGACCGGACGGTGTCGGAGACGCCTTGTGTCCCGAGTTCCTTCTGCGCCGCCGTCAGCAGCTGGTCGTCGATGTCGATGAGACGTTTTGTCACCAGACAAAGATATATGTACGGAACGAATCCGTATATATGGTGAGGCTGAAACGTTGCGACCACCTGCGTCCGGGCCGCCTTCGTCCAGACCGCCTGCGTCCGGGCCGCTGGTGATTCGAGGAGCCCGTGCTCCCGCGAGGAGCGGCCGGATGCGCGGATGGCGGGCCGGATGCGCGGATGGCGGGCCGGATGCGCGGATGGCGGGCCGGTTGCGCGGATGCCGGGCCGGTTGCGCGGATGGGGTCCCGTG
>CAKUSI010000117.1 GCA_934678955.1 uncultured Austwickia sp.
TCTGCCACGCGATCGAGTAGGTCGCGGTGGCCAGCAGGGTAAGGACGGTCGACGCCGTTGGCGAGGATCGCGACCGTGTCGCCTCCTGCGGCGAGGGCAGCCTGGTGAGCGGCACCTTCGATCCCGTAGGCACCGCCGGCGACGACTACTCGTTCGTCGGCAGCGGCGGAGGCGGCCAGTTCGCGAGCAACGTGGTCGCCGTATGAGGTGGATGCCCGTGAACCGGTGATCGTGACGAAATTTTGCATCGGGCGGGCGAGGAAGGACGACGCGCCGCGAGTCCACAGCACGTATGGGGCGACATCGCCAAGATCGTTGAGAGCGGCGGGCCAGTCGGAGTCCATTGGGATGAGCGCTCGAACACCAGACTGCTGTATCTGGCCGATGCGCACAGCCAGGTCATTCGCCCCCCGTGCGCTGAAACGGTCGCGCCAGACCTGCGCATTCACGGCGCTGAGACCCGCGACCGCTCCGTCGCGCTCGGCGAGCCAGAGCGTCTCGACAGCTCCGAAGCGGGCCAGGATGCGGCCCGTCACCGGATCGTTGGGCTCGACGAGCATAGACAGCACCATCCGCGCGGTTCGTTCGTCGGTCGCCAGCCCACTCAAGCTCAGCATTGTCGGTTCCTCTCGGCGTTCGTTACCGACGAGGTGCGCCGACAGCCCCAGTGGATCAGCGGCGCCGAGGTGCGCTATGAATCGCTGGCCTCGTCCATGATGAGCCCAGCCTCCACCAGTGCTGCACGCACGGCCTTGCGGTCGACACCCATCCGGCGGCCGATCGCCCGCATCGACACACCCGCCCGCGCCAGCCGTACGGCCTCCGCCTTCTCGTCGAGGCCGAGCCCCGGCCGACGACTCGGCACGTTCCGGCGGCGGAGGTGGGCGAACACCGTGGCACGGTGGATGCCGTACCGCTCGGCGAGTGCCTTGACTCCCTTCCCGGCCAGGTAGTCGCCGACGAGAGTGTCCACCTCAGCAGCGGTCAGAAAAGTTTGAGCCGTCTCGACAGTCCTCACGACCGGCCCCCGATCGTCCCTCGGAGCGCTAATCTGGGGACGCCGGGAGACCTCGTAGACCCCACGGTTCATGCGGTTGACTAGGGTTTTTGTCTTCGGGGAGGAGTTGCCGAACGTGCTACCCAGGCACCCTGATGTGGCGAGGTTCAAACCCTCGACCGGAGGAACCGCTCCGGTTCGGGTCTGAACCTCGTCACTTTTCTGTGTCTCGGCGGCCCAGTTCAGGGCGTTCGCGTGAACCTCGTCCTCCATCGGGACCGTTTCCGGGCGCTGAGACACCCGGTAGACGCCCCGCTTCCAGCGTGTGACCAGGGTCTTTAGGCCCGGGGTGAGGTTGGAGAACGTACTACGCAGGGACCCCAAAGAAAAGGCGCGCTCTGACAGAGAACCAGTCGGTCCGTGTTTTCCGACGACGAGCTACCGGGTTGGCCTTACCGGCCGCCCAGCGAGACGATGAATCCATGCCGAGTGCTGATCCCTGGTGCCGCGCCGCCCCATGCCGACGGCCGACAAGCAGGGCTTGTATCGCGTATCGCTACACGTTACGCTAGCCATGTGATCGTCAGCTTCCGGCACAAGGGGCTGGAACGGCTGTACCGCGACGGTTCAAAGAAGGGCGTTCAGGCCTCTCACGTCCCCAAGCTGCTGCGCATCCTGTCGCTGCTAGACGTGGCGCAGACCCCCGACGATCTCGCTATTCCGTCGTTTCGGACCCACTCCCTCAAAGGAGACCTAGCCGGGCACTGGTCAGTCTGGGTGAATGGCAACTGGCGGGTCACATTCCGCTTCCTTGAGCGCGATGTCGAGCTCGTCGACTATCAGGACTACCACTGACCAGGAGGTGGAGAACATGGCAATGAAGACCCCGATCCATCCCGGCGAGATCCTCCGCGAGGACGTGCTGGCCGATCGCGGACTGAGCGTCGGGGAGACCGCGTCCCGACTTGGGATCTCGCGGGTGACGTTGAGTCGCGTGCTGCACGGTCACGCCCGCGTGAGCCCCAACCTTGCTGTTCGACTGGAGGAGGCTGGCGTTGGCACCGCCCGCGTCTGGCTGGCCCTTCAGTCGGCACACGACCTTGCGGTCGAGCGCGCCGCCGGACTCCCGGCCGTTCGCAGGCTCGATTCCGTCGCCTGAAAGGCAGGCGGCCTCGCCGCCGGGCGGAACGCGGACGCCAGCAGGCGGACGCATCAGATCCGGCCGCGCACATAGTCAACGAGATTGCGCGCCAGTCGGGATTGGTGAGCCGCCCGTCGAGGTCGACGGCGTTTGCGTCGTCCCCGCCCGGTTCCGGGGCTTCCTTCTGGTCGCCGCCGTGCCGGGCCCAGGGAGCGTCCTCCTGTCGTCGGCTGGCGCCCGGCGAACCGGGTGACCAGACTTCTCAGTGTGGGTTTGGAGTCCACAGCTCAAGCAGGACCGTGCGAAGGAGTCGCCATGCAGAACGCCTGTACACACCTGGACCTGGCCCGCGAGGTCGAGCCGTCCGCCAACGGATGTGAAGACTGCCTCCGAACCGGCGGTCGATGGGTTCACCTGCGCATCTGCATGATCTGCGGCCACGTCGGCTGCTGTGACAGCTCCCCGAACCGGCACGCGACCGCCCATTGGCACGCCAACCCGGAGCACCCTCTCATCCGATCGTTCGAGCCCGGTGAGAACTGGTGGTGGTGCTACGCGGACGAGCTCGCCTTCGACGTCGACGGCGCCGAGCCCGCTCCCTCGTATCGCAAAGGTGCTCAGTGACCAACACCGACGAGACCACCACCGACGTGACCACCACCGACGCCTGGCCGCAGCTGCCGGTCGCGAGCTGGCTCGACACACGCGACACGTTCACCCTGTGGCTCCAGGTGATCGGCAAGATCCGCCTGGCCCGCACGCCCCTGCTCAGGCACTGGTGGAACGTGCCGCTCTATGTCGGCGCACGAGGGCTCACGACGTCCCTGATGCCGGACGGCCCGGGGCGCAGCTTCAGCATCGACCTGGACCTCATCGATCACCACCTCGACATCCAGACCACGCGCGGGGAATCCGACCGCATGAACCTGGAGCCGATGACCGTCAAGGACTTCTATGCCGAGTTGACGGGTCGGCTCGATCGGCTGGGCCTGGGCACCGACATCTGGACCATGCCCGTGGAAATCCCCGACGCCATCCCCTTCGACGAGGACGACACCCACAGCTCCTACGACGCCGCCAGCGTCACCGCGTTCTGGCGCACTCTGGTCGAGACCGAACGCGTCTTCGACATCTTCCAGGCCCGCTTCGTCGGAAAATCCAGCCCGGTCCACCTGTTCTGGGGAGCCCTCGATCTCGCGGTGACCCGCTTCTCCGGACGCGGGGCTCCGCCGCACCCCGGAGGTGCGCCGAACTGTGGGCCGCACGTGATGCATGAGGCTTACTCTCGCGAGGTCAGCAGCGCCGGATACTGGCCCGGCGGCGACGGAGAGGGAATCTTCTACTCCTACGCCTACCCCGAACCCGACGGCTATCGGGCCCGACCGGCCGGGCCCGGTGAGGCCCAGTGGGACACCGACCTTGGTGAGTTCGTGCTGCCGTACACCGCCGTTCGAACCGCCGCCGACCCGGACGCGATGCTGCTCGAGTTTCTGCAAGCCACCTACGCGGCGGCCGCTGAGACCGCCGCCTGGGACCGCGGCCACCTGGAACGTCCCTGAGCGAGCGAACCGACCACGCGATCAGACCGTCGAGGAATCGCCGCGAGCCATGAACGTGTCGAGGGCGGCCTTGCCCTCGGTCTCGTGCCCGACCATGAGGTGGCCACCGGTCTCGTACGCGATGAAGGTGAGGTCCGGAAACCGCTGCGCGGCTGCGGACATCTGGGCGAACTTCGACACACGATCGTCGCGTGCGTGAAGGATCAGCGTGGGGACCTTGAGGTCCTCGATGGGGTAGTCCGCGAAATTGCGCGCCATGTCGGGGTTGGTGAGCCGCCAGTCGAGGTCGACATCCACCCGCCGCGGGGCGATGGGCACCATCCCGTGGATCGTATCGGGGCTCATTCCCATCGCGACATCGAAGAACGGGTTGAGCAGGAACATGGCGAAATCATTGGTGAGAAACGGTGGCGGCGCCTGGTAGCCCCGGGCCCTGGTCGGAGGCTCGACCGACGGTGGCGCCGAGCTGTACAGGATGAGCCCCTTCGTGCGCTCCGGATGGTCGAGCGCGAACCGGATGGCCGGGGTTCCTCCGGCCGAGGCGCCGAGCACGTACGTCCTGTCGACGCCGAGCACGTCCAGCAGCTCGACGAACGCCTCCGCCTGGTCGCCGGGCGTGCCCTCACCGCGCACGTCGCTCCCGAGATAGCCGAAGCGGCTGGGGGCGATGATGCGGTTGCTGCCCAGCCGGTCTCGGACGTTCTCCAAGGCCTGGTCGTACCCACCGAACAGGCCGTGCACGGACAGGATCGGCTCGCCCTCCCCCTCGTCGAGGTACGTCATCGCTCCGTAGGAGAGGTGGGCCGTCCGTGCTTCATACTCGGCAAGCCGCATCCGGGCGCGGCGAACCGACCGGCGGCACCGCAAGGCGGCGACTGCGGCATACGACCCCGCGAGGGCGACCGAGACGAGACCGGCCTGAGCGGCTCGAACAGTGCGACCCCCGATCCTCGGTTGACTCCCACCCATCGACCACACCCCCCGCTGTGCCGAGACCACCGGTGTTCGGCCCGCGGATGAACTCCCGGCGGCGAACACGTGAACCTCGCGCTGGCGCCGCCGCGGTGAGGCCTCCATCACGCGCCTCCATCACGCCGACACGGCTGCCTCGCCTCGGCCACCGCCTGTCGAACCCTCGGATCCAGGGCGCGGACGAAGACTTATACATGAACGTGCACAACGCGATGTCGTTGTCGTTGACCGGTGATGATCTCGTTCCAGCGGACCTGGAGGATCTGACATGTCCGTCGTCTCCCTCGGCGCGCTGGTGCTGGCGTTGGGGGCCGTGGCGTTCGCCGTCCTCGACCTCCGCGTCGCCACCGCCTGCCTCGTCGGCGCCGGCGCGTTGGCTGCTGTCGCGCTCGTCCGGGGCGAAGGGGTGTGGCCGGCCCGGGGCGCGCTCGCGCTCGTCCTCGTGGGCGCGCTCCTCGCCGGCTGGGAGTTCTGGGACCTACGGCGGCCCGCGCCCCCGTCCTCGCCGGGCCTCGCGGTCCCCGAAAGCCACGGCCAGGACCGCGAGGTGCTGCTCCCCCTCACGGTCCAGCGGGCGCCGATCACGCGCCTGGCGCTCCTCGAGTTCGCTGCGGACGCCGACCCGGTCTACCAGGGCCTGGAGCCCCAGTTCCTCGAGCGTGGCAACGAACGCGGTATGCGGATCATCGCCTACCGACAGGATGGCTACGTCGACTTCTACGACGACCTGACCCTCTCGCCGCAGACCGGGGAGGACAGTCGGGTCACCGGCAAGGGCATGCTCAATTACCGCCACACCGACCTGGGCCGTCCCCTCCTCGAGGTCGACGCGCAGGGTCGGGTCCGCATCGAGTTCTCGTTCGTCGACGTTGAGGGCCGACGCATCCGGGCGGGCATCCGCGAACACACCACCCGCCGCTCGGTGCCGCTCAACCTGCTGGCGCCCGTCGGGATGTCGTCCACCGATCCGGCGTACTTCCCGCTCTTCCTCATGCACGGCTTCGAGTTCATCCGGCTCGGTGGCACGGAGCTGGACGTGAGGATCGACGACGAAGCCATCGCGTTGTCCGACTTCCCCGTCCCGCTGCCGGTCCAGGGCCAGCGGCGCAGCTTCGCCAAGTACACGATGAACTCAGAGATCACGGAGGTCTTCCCCACCGGCCACACGCGTCTGGAGCGCGTCACGACCGACGGTGACATCCATCAGAACGGCGGCACCACCTACGCGTTCGACGGGCCCCACCTCGCGCGCATCACCTCCGGGAGCACCGAGTTCGTCTTCGACCCCGCACTCGACCTCACCCGCTCCGGCCATGGCGCCTTCACCATGACCTCCCACCCCGACCTGGGACGCATCGCCGGCCATTACCGCGTGGAGACCGACGGAGCCCGCACCAGGCTGACCATCGAGCTGGACAAGGTGTACGCCCCGCGTCAGCGCGGGCTCCTGTATCGAGTCATCGTGAGCGACTCGTCGATGTTCGCGAAGTGGCCCACGGCATACCGGTATGAGGCGACGATCGACCGCGACACCGGCACCATCGCCGCCACCTGGACCAACGACCGCCCGCATCGATAGTTGCGCGGTGAGCAACCCCTCTGTGCCGCCCGATCACGCGGGGCGGTCGAGGTTTTCCTCGATGCTGCGCAGGAAGGCGGTCGCCGCGGGGCTGGGGTTGAAGCCACGCCAGGCGAGGTATTGGACGCGCATGGGGCCGTCGGTGACGGCCGTCGTCGTCACCGCCTTGTGGGAGCCCACGGCCGCGGCCGGCAGGAAGGCGATCGCGAGACCGGCGGCCACCAGTTCGATGATCTGATCGGGCGTCATGGCCTCGAAGGCCACCTGCCGCGTCACGCCGATCGCGGCGAACGCCTCGTCGCTCTGCGCGCGGCCTGGGCTGCCCGCGGGGAAGTCCGCGAAGGTCTCCTGGGCAAGGTCGGCGAGCGTGAGCGCGCTGCGGGCGGCCAACGGGTGCTGCCTCCCAACGACGATCACCAGGCGTTCGCGGGCGAGCTCGCGGGTCTGGAGTCCGCTCGGAGGAGGGGCCTCGGACAGGCCGAGCACGGCGATGTCCAGCTCGCCGTCGCGCAGCGCCGAGGCGAGATCATCACTGCGCCCGACCCGCCAGACGACACGTCCCCCCGGGTGGGCTCGCGTGAACACCTGCAAGGTGGCCGGGATGTCGAGCGCGGTCACCGTGGGAACGACGCCCACGGCGAGTCGGCCGCGCACCTGGCCCATCGCCGCTGCGGCCTCCGTCGCGGCCCGCTCGGCCGCCTCCAGGCAGGCGCGTGCATGCGGCAGGAACGCCTCCCCGGCGGCGGTCAGCTCGACGCGTCGGCTCGTCCGGGCGAACAGCGCCACCCCGAGCTCCTTCTCCAAGGCCTTGATCTGATGGCTCAGGGCGGACTGGACCACGAAGCACTGCTGCGCCGCGCGGGTGAAGTTCTTCGTCTCGGCGACGGCGAGCACATACCTCATCTGCTGCAGCTCCACGATCAATCTCTATTCGCGATCAATGCTGTGCAAACCATGTCTTGGACAGATTAATGGTCCAGCACCGACCGTGGAGTCATGCACACCTCGATCTCCCGCAGCACCACGTCGTCCAGGGGCGGCGTGACTCTCCTGACCGCGTGCGCGCCCGCCGCGTGGGGCACGACCTACATCGTCACCACGGAACTACTGCCCGCCGGGCACCCGCTGTTCGCGGCGTTCGTACGCGCGCTGCCCGCCGGCATCCTCGCCCTCGCGTTCGCCCGCGCGCTCCCCCGCGGATGGTGGTGGGCCAAGGCGGCGGTGCTCGGGATCCTCAACATCGGGATCTTCTTCCCGCTGCTGTTCCTCACCGCCGAACGACTCCCCGGCGGCGTCGCGGCCACGCTAGGGGCCACGCTGCCGCTGCTCGTCGCGTTCTTGTCCGCGGCGATCCTGGCGGAGCGCTTGTCGCTGCAACGCCTGGCCTGGGGGGTCCTGGGCATCGTCGGGGTCGGCCTGGTGGTGCTCGGGCCCGCCGCCTCCCTGGACGGGGTCGGGCTGGCGGCCGGCCTCGCCGGGACCTGCTCGATGGCGCTCGGCGTCGTCCTCGCCAAGCGCTGGGGCTCACCGCCCGGCGTGGGCCCCGTGGCGTACGCCGGCTGGCAACTCACCGCCGGTGGGCTCGTGCTGGCAGGACCGGCGCTCCTCCTCAAAGGCGTCCCGGTCGGCGTGGATGCCGCCGCGATCGGTGGGTACGTCTGGCTGGCTGGCTTGGGGGGCTTGGCGGCGTACGCGCTGTGGTTCCACGGACTGCGCAGCCTGTCCCCTTCGGCGGCCTCCCTGCTGGGCCTGCTCTCCCCGATGGTGGCGGCGATCCTGGGCGCGGTGGTGCTGGACCAGGGCCTCCAGATCATCCAGCTGGTCGGTTTCGCCCTGGCGTTGGCCGCCATGGTCGGCGGTCAGCTTCCCCCGCGGCGGGTGCCGAGAATCGCACGGCGGGGACGACGGACCCTCGGCCGCAGGACTGCGACCCTGATCGACCCGCCTACCCCGGCAAAGCAGGCCGCCTGATGGTGGCCGTAGCCGTCGGAGATGCGACCACGGCCCGTGCTCCCGGTGGCGACCGGGAAGACCGGTCGGTCGTCAGATCTCCTGAGAGGAACCGTCAAGAATCTCGTCCGCGTGGCCGAATGCGGTTCATGTCGTGACCATCGGGTATGCATCCTCAGGTCTCGCACGCCGCACGTGGCTTGCGCATCGCCGCGCCCGGAAGGAGCATTCGCGTATGTCGCGCACGCGCGTCCACTGCTTCTCCATCTCTCTCGACGGCTTCGCCAGCCGGGAGTAGTCACGAGGGTTTTCTGGCGTCCTCAGCAGTGACCACGGTCCGGCGAAAGGCGCCCACATCACGGTGAGGAACGAGATGAGGCTGCTTCGCTACTCGATCAACGTCACCCTCGACGGCTGCTGCCATCACGAGGCCGGGCTGCCCCCGGACGAAGAATCGATGCGCTACTGGACCGCTGAGATGGAACGCGCCGGCGGCCTGCTGTACGGCCGGGTGACCTATCAGATGATGGAGTCCGCGTGGCGGAAGCCGGCCACGGGCCCGTGGCCAGACTGGATGGAAGAGTGGGAGATCCCCTTCGCCCAGACCATCGACCAGGCGACGAAGCACGTCGTGTCGAGCACGCTGAGCAGCGTCGACTGGAACGCCGAACTCGTGCGGGGCGACCTCGGGGAGGCGGTGCAGCGGCTCAAGCAGGAGGCAGGCGCGGACCTGCTCGTGGGCGGGGTGACCCTCCCCCGGGCGTTGGCAGATCTGGGGCTGATCGACGAGTACGTGTTTCTGGTCCAACCGGTCCTCGCCGGACACGGGCCGACCTTGCTCGCCGGCCTCCGCGAGCGCATCCCGCTCGAACTCGTCGATCGCCACGAGTTCCGGTCGGGTGCGACCGCCCTGCGTTACCGGCCCACCCGAGCGACCACCTGACGCGATGCGCCCCCACCTGTCGGCCGCTGCCGCACACGAAGGATGGTTCTCGCTTGCCCTCAGTTCGAAACGACCGGCGGACCGGCGAGGACGGTGGGCACATACTCGAGCAGTTGCAGGCGCCCGTCGAAGGTGCGGTGCTCGATCAGGTCGAGGGAGACATCGGGGTAGCCGTCGTAGATGCGACCGCGACCCGTCTTCCCCGTGATGACGGGAAACACCACGACGCGGAGTCGATCCACCAGACCCGCCTCGAGCAGGGATCGGCACAGCGAGACGCTGCCGAGAGTGGACAGCGGCCCGCGCGCGGAGGCCTTCATCGCACCCACGGCGCCAACCGCGTCACCCGCGACCAGTTCGGTGTTCGCCCACTCGAGCGGCTCGGTCAGTGTGCGGGAGAAGACCACCTTGGGCGCGTCCGTCAGCGTCTCGGTGCCGGGTTCTCCGTGGGCCACCAGGGCCGACATCTGGCGGTAGGTGGTGGCTCCCATCAGGTACGTGAAGGGCTGCTGGGCCTGCTCGCCGAGCCAGGCCAGGTACTCGGGACCTTCCAGCCCCCAGAAGCCGGGCCAGCCCTCGGCCCCGCCGTAGCCGTCCAGCGAGGTGATGAAGTCGATCGTCAGCGTCGTGGCCGGCATGGGCCTTCCTTCCCTTGGCGACTGGCTTCCCCTGAGCGGTGGCTTGGCCTGGTGACGGCTTGGCTTGGCGACGACCTGTCTGCCGTTGGAGCTTCACCAGGGACGCAAGCGCCACGCCTCAGTTGACGTTCAGTCCTTGATCGTCTGCATGAGCAGGAAGACGGCGCCCGCTGGGTCGACCGCAGTCGCGCAGAGCTGCCGCGTCGATCCCTCCGACACGTCCTCGGGTCCGTCGGTCACGCGGCCGCCGCCGCGCTGGATCGCCGCAACCGCCGCGTCCATGTCGGCGACCTCGAAGAAGACGCGCCAGATCGAAGGCGTGCCCGCGGGGAACATCTGGGTGCCGTCGAAGAGGCCGATGGTGGCCGACTCGTACGGACCGACCGTGGCGAACCCGGACGAGGAGTCACCGTCCGCGTAGACAACGTCCCAGCCGAGGACCGCCGCGTAGAAGTCGACGTCGGCGGCCAGGTTCGTCGTCGGGGTGTCGAACCAGACCGCGGTACCCGGCGCCCCCGAGGCGTCGAATCCCTTCAACGCGCCCGCCTGCCACAGGCCGAACTGGGCGCCCGAAGGCGAGGTCGCGATGGCCATCGTGCCCAGGTCTGCGACCGGCATCGCACCGACGACCACGTGGCCCCCGCGCTCGCTCACGCGGGCCAGGGTCGCCT